>CALRRC020000121.1:0-4180 GCA_943370515.1 Erythrobacter sanguineus
ACCGGCATCAACGGCTTTTGCGAACGCTGTCGCCATCGCCACAGGATTATCAGCCAATGCTACGGCGGTGTTGAGTAAAACACCATCAAAGCCCCATTCCATGACAGTGCACGCATGGGATGGTAAGCCAAGACCAGCATCCACTAAGAGTGGCACTTGCAAGCGCTCGCGTAAGAGTTTCATGGCATAGGGATTGAGTGGCCCTTGTCCTGTTCCAATCGGCGCTGCCCAAGGCATCACCGCTTGGCAACCAACGTCCACTAAGCGCTGACAGAGGATTAAATCCTCGGTGCAATAAGGCAAGACCTTAAAGCCATCTTTAATCAGGGTTTCAGCAGTTTGAACTAAACGCAAGGTGTCGGGCTGCAGGGTGTAATCATCGCCAATTAATTCGAGCTTAATCCAGTCAGTCTCAAATACTTCACGCGCCATTTGAGCTGTCGTAATCACTTCTTGCGGACTGTGGCAGCCAGCGGTATTTGGCAAAACGGGGACAGCCATTTTTTTGAGTAAATCCCAAAAGCCGCTGTGCGCTTCGGTAGTCGATGTGCCTTGGCGCCGAAGGCTAACGGTGATCATCCCCGGCTTTGCTAGTGCAACAGCATTTTCCAAGATTTGCGGCGATGGATAGCGCGAGGTGCCAAGTAATAAGCGACTCGCAAAGGTCTCACCATAGAGAACCAATGCATCGCTAGTAGAAAGGGGGAGTGAAGTCGTCATGGGAACAGAGTTGTTGTCGAGAGCGGATTAACCGCCGGTTACCGGGGCGATGATTTCAACCTGATCGTTGTCTTGCAGGATATATTCCGCATGGCGCGTCTTGGGCACAAATTGCAAATTAACAGCAACGGCATAGGGCGGCTTCGCCTCGATCATCGCCAAGAGATCAGTAATGCAGCTATTGCTGGGTAGCTCGCGCGGTATTTGATTGGCTATGACGCGCATGCGAGTAACTCAGGTTGGGCGTTATGCGTCACCCGCAAATTGAGACGCTTGGCTAATGTACTGCCTGCAGGCGACGGGTCTGCTGCCGATGAGCGCAACAGCTCGATCGCGCAATCCATTACAGCAGGCGCAATTAAGAAGCCATGCCGATATAAACCGTTAATTAACATTAGCCCAGGCTTGCTGATTCGGATCTCAGGCAAATTGTCTTTGAGGGTGGGCCGGCATTGCGTACTCATTTCCAGAATACGCGCCTCAGCAAAACCGCTGTGCACGGTATAGACCGCGCTGAGCAATTCCATGGCCGAGCGAACGCTGGTGGGCGATAAGTCTTCGGATTCAATTTCAGTGGCGCCAACCACGTACATATCATCTTCTTTTGGGGCAATGTAAATGGGGTAGCGCGGATGAATGAGCCGAGTAGGGCGCTTGAGCTTGACTTCAGGCGCATGCAGTCGAATGACTTCGCCGCGGATGCCGCGTAGGGGGTTGGATTCCCATGCCTCTTTTGCACCCAGGCCACGGCAATCAATCACCCAGTCATGCTGTCCTTGGCGATGCAAATCATCGGGCTCGATTGCCTGATTCCAATATAGCTTCACTTGCATGGCACCGAGTGCATGCAATAAAGAGACCAGCAATTGCCGGTTATCCAGTTGACCTTCGTGTGGCAAAAACAAACCCTGATGAAAGCGGTCGGCCAAGCTCGGTTCAAGCCCTTCTAAGGAATCGCGATCAAGTTGCTGTGGTTGTTCCAGCGGGAAGGCGGATGCGCCAGGCTGCTGACTCTCGCGGCAATTGCGGATGAGTTGAGCGCTAAGGCGTTTGGCTTCAATGGCATCTTGTTGATGCCAAACAAACACCGTACCTTCTTGCTGAAAAAAAACGGGAAGGCTAAGTTCAGCAGTCAATGATTGCCAGCGGGGCAAGCTGTACATGCCCATTTGCACCACATTGGCTTCGGTAATGGCAGACTCTGCAAGGGGAGCCAGCATCGCCGCTGCAATCGTTGCAGCGGCATGTTCCCCATCCACTCCACCGCGATCATAGAGCGATACCTCTACGCCCCCTTTTGCTAGGGCGTAAGCCATCATCCGGCCCATGAGGCCAGCCCCGACGATGGCTATTCGCTTGCCAGCAAAAGATGGACTCTGATCAACGAGCATGGTGTCTACAGCCAATACCTTATTGGTAAATCTCGCTACCGCGTTTGCGGAACTCAATCGACTTCTCTTCCATGCCTTTGACTGCCTCCACTACTTTTGGATTGCCATCTGCATCTAAGGTAGCAGCGTAGTCACGCACTTCTTGGGTAATCTTCATTGAGCAGAACTTCGGACCGCACATTGAGCAGAAGTGGGCAATCTTGGCGCCTTCCGCAGGCAAGGTGGCGTCGTGATACTCACGCGCACGCTCCGGATCGAGGCCTAAATTGAACTGATCTTCCCAGCGGAACTCAAAGCGGGCTTTGGATAATGCGTTATCGCGTACTTGAGCGCCAGGCAACCCTTTGGCTAAGTCTGCGCCATGCGCCGCAATCTTGTAGGTAATGATGCCTTCGCGCACATCTTCTTTGTCTGGCAAACCCAAATGCTCTTTAGGGGTTACGTAGCACAGCATGGCAGTACCATACCAACCAATTTGCGCCGCGCCAATGCCGCTGGTAATGTGGTCATAGCCTGGTGCAATATCGGTAATCAGTGGTCCGAGGGTATAGAAGGGCGCCTCTAAGCAATGCTTGAGCTCTTCGGTCATATTCTCTTCAATGCGCTGCATGGGAACGTGGCCTGGGCCTTCAATCATCACCTGAACGTCGTGCTTCCAAGCCTTGGCAGTCAGCTCGCCCAAGGTATGCAATTCACCAAACTGGGCTGCGTCATTGGAGTCTGCAATACAGCCTGGACGCAAACCATCACCTAAGCTGAAGGAGACGTCATACGCCTTCATGATTTCGCAAATTTCATCGAACTTGGTGTAGAGGAAATTCTCTTTGTGGTGGGCTAAGCACCACTTCGCCATGATCGAGCCGCCGCGCGACACAATGCCGGTGATGCGATCGGCGGTGAGCGGAACGTAACGAAGCAATACGCCCGCATGAATGGTGAAGTAATCAACGCCTTGCTCGGCCTGCTCAACCAAGGTGTCGCGGAACATTTCCCAGGTGAGGTCTTCGGCGATGCCGCCGGTTTTATCCAGGGCTTGGTAAATGGGCACAGTGCCGATCGGCACTGGTGAATTTCGGATGATCCATTCCCGGGTTTCGTGAATGTGTTTACCGGTAGAGAGATCCATGATGGTGTCCGCACCCCAACGAATCGACCAGACCATCTTTTCAACTTCTTCATTAATCGAGGAAGTGACGGCGGAGTTACCTAAGTTGCCGTTAATCTTGACGCGGAAGTTGCGGCCAATAATCATCGGCTCTAATTCGGGGTGATTGATGTTGGCTGGAATGATCGCGCGACCGGCAGCGATTTCTTGGCGAACAAATTCTGGGGTAACGATCTCGGGTAAGTTGGCACCATAGCCTTTACCCGGATGTTGCTTGAGCAATTGGGTGTAGCGGGGATCTTTGCGTAACTGCTCGAGGCCCATTGACTCACGCAAGGCAACGTACTCCATCTCAGGCGTAATGATGCCTTGGCGGGCGTAATGCATTTGACTAACGTTAGCGCCGGACTTGGCCACGCGCGGCGCGCCGATGTGGGCAAAGCGCAGGTGTTGGGTAGCAGCATCTTTGGAGCGCGCGACACCATACTCTGAAGTAGGGCCGGCCAGTTGCTCGGTATCGCCGCGCTGTGCAATCCAATTGGCCCGCTGTTTTGGCAAGCCTTTTTCCAGGTTAATCACAATATCCGGATCACTGTAGGGGCCCGAAGTGTCGTAGACAGGAACGGGTGGATTGGGAACCATCTCCTTGCCTACTGCAGTAGGCAATTGCTCAATCATGCGAATCGGCGCTTTGATGTCCGAGCGCGAGCCCTCTAAGTAAGTCTTGGTTGAAGCGGGATACGCAAACTTTTGCCCAAAGTCACGCTCAAGGCTTTTGAGTGTGGGGATCTCTGGTTTTGCGGGTTTTGTTTTTACGTCTGCTGTGCTCATATCCATCTCCTAACTGATTATTCGATGGACGAAACCGGGTACCGGTTTTGATGACACTCCCCACGCCAGCATTATCTGGATCGGGTAATAGGGTCTTTCTCAGCGCCACCAATTACGGAGGGCACCCCTGTTT
>CALRRC020000122.1:0-4149 GCA_943370515.1 Erythrobacter sanguineus
AGGATTATGAGTGTAGGTATTAAAAGAAAAACCACCCGAAGGTGGTTTAGTGAACTCGCTTATCTTAAGAACTCTGCTGTTAGGTCATTCTTAGGATACGGTAACTTATCAATCAGCCAAGTTTTGGATTTTCCGGACTTAAATACTTCATTCAGATTAATTTCAATGAAGTTCGTACGATTTGCATAGTTTGCAATTCTCATCCGATTATTCTTTAAGTCCTTGAGATTGACCCACTGCGTGTAATCAGAAACAACCTGCTTGCCATCGGAAGAGCGAGCTACGCCAACCGGAATATCAACGTTGTTCAAAATATGGCCAGCTGTTTGTATCGCTTCTGCGCTATTACTTGGCTGATAGGTGAACTGTTTTAGGTAAGCCGCCCTGACGAAGCGCGATGGTGGGGTGTAATCTGCCGGTAAACCCAGTAAGCCACCGCCCTGACCCAATTCAGTAACGTTCGTATTGCCTACCGTTACCGAAGCCGTTGCTGTAGTTGTGAGTGACAAATAATTACGCACATTGTTCAGATGCCAGTCATAGGTAGGTGCATTGGTCAAAACCCCTGCAATATTGTCATGGATCCGCATCTGGCCCTTAACAAACTCGACAATAATACTGTCACCTCCCCGATCGGTTAATACAAGATGCAACCAGGGTGGAGTTGGTAATCCCTTCACTTCGGCGGGATCAAACCACACCTTATATTTAGGGAGCTCGCTACGCAATTCTTTCACCGTGCCGAACATGCCTAAAATAAAACCGCCCAAGTTCAAGATAGAAACGTAGTTCTTATCTTGCGGTGTAACGGTTTGATATTCAGTAAAACCGGGTAAAAAATTTCCACTAATCGCTAGGCCTGCTTCATTTTGACCCTCGAGATAGGCGGGAGGGCCCGCTAAAACGCCAGGCGCAACTGCGACAAAAGCATATTTACTGGATAGGCTTGTTGCTGGTAACTTAAGGGAACTTGGGGCGCTGAGAGTAATGGGGGTGCCCTTCGGATTTGCGGTGAGCTGCCACTTCATATCAAAAGCCCATTCCATGGTTCTACCCGCCACAACCGAGCCATCTTTTGCGACGATATTCACAGCGGTACACGCATGACTTGCCATCGGGGCAATTGCCAGGGTGATGGAAACGGATGCAGCGACTATCTTTTTAATCATGGGCTGTTTCACGGAGATTCCTTAGGGCGGGTTAATTGAATATGAAAAGCATAACATTGATGATGGGCTAATCACTGCCATCCTCCTAATAATCATAAGTATAGATTGCTCCAGTCAAAATAGTGGCCAAATATAAGAAGCCACTAACGCTTTCACATTAGTGGCTTTGTTGCTGGTGAGCCCACTAGGAATTGAAGCTGGGACTGAGAGATTATGAGCCCCGCCTTAATCAACCGTCATTTTGGAAGTTTGGATTACCTTACCCCATCGATCCAATTCTTTTCGTGTGTAATCACCGAGCTCAGCAGGCGTCATCGTTTTAATAGTCGTTCCCGCATTTTCTGCCTTGGTCTGGGCTTCTGGCGTACTCAGGGCTAACCCCAAGGCTTGGTTTAGTCTTTGGACGATCTCCGGATTGGTGCCTGCAGGAGCATACATAGCAAACCACGAATCCACTTCATAATTGGGTAGCCCAGCCTCATCGGTCGTTGGCATTTGTGGCAAAGCGCTAAGGCGCTTCTTTCCAGTGACGGCTAAACCACGCAATCGTCCAGCCTGGATTTGGCTGACAACGCCAGCTGGAGTTGTAATAAATAGATCAACCTGCCCACCCATTAAGTCTTGCACTGCAGGGCCCGATCCACGATACGGAATATGGGTAATGAATGTTCCTGTTTGTTGTTTAAAGAGTTCACCTGCAATGTGCTGAATCGATCCAGATCCGGCAGAGGCGTAATTCAACTTACCCGGATTCTTCTTTGCATACGCAATCAGCTCCTTCACATTATTAATTGGCAGCTTAGGATTAATTGTGATCACCTGCGGGGCCACCGTCATCATGCCGACTGGAGCAAAATCACGGATCGGATCCCAGCCTGCCTGCTTGAATAAATGGGGATTTCCAACATGGTATCCACTGAAGCTGACGAGCAAGGTGTAGCCATCTGGCTTCGATCGTGCGACGAATTGATTGCCGATATTGCCGGATCCTCCGGGTTTGTTATCAACCAATACCGGCACTCCCAAGGTCTTACTCATGGACTCCGCCACCAGCCGTGCAGAAAAATCGGTTGTTCCGCCAGGCGCTGTTGGCACAACCAGCGTAATAGGCTTATTCGGCCAGCTTTGAGCCTGTACTCCGGCGGATGCGAAAGACATACAAATTAGGCTTATTGCAATTAATTTGATATTTTTGAGCATGGCTTTAGTCCTTAAGTGATTAGCTCGGAGATCTCAATCAAGTTCTGATCGGGATCGCGTACGTAAACGGAATTAATTTTTTGCGTGGCGCCTGTCCGCATGACTGGCCCCTCAATAATTGGCCACTGTGCTTGAGTCAACTTAGTAATTACCTCACTCAAAGGTCGATCGGCAATAAAACATAAATCTAAAGATCCTGGGGTTGGAATATCTGCCTTAGGCTCAAACTCTTTACCCTTGATGTGTAAGTTGATTTTTTGATTACCAAAGCGAAATGCTTTGCGTTCCACTGGCGGTGTTCCACCAATAAAAGACTCGAGCTGCATACCGAGCACCCGCGTGTAAAAATCAATACAGGCAGCTTCTTTTGCTGTTGTTAAAACGAGATGATCTAAGTGATCAATCATAGCGTTCTCCCTATTGGCAAGGCGGCTCTGGATGGAGATCATGAATGCGTCCCGCTTTCGCAACTTGGCCTGGGACATCATGCCCCACAATCTGTGGAAGTCTTTTTGCAATCGCCAGCAGTGCATCCACATGAATGCCAGTGTCATACCCCATTGCATCCATCATATGAATGGCATCTTCACTGCATACGTTGCCGCTCGCTCCAGGAGCATAAGGGCAGCCGCCTAAGCCGCCCAATGAGCCGTCAAAGCGCGTAATCCCAGACTGTACCGAAGCCAGTATGTTTGCTAAACCCATACCCCGCGTATTATGAAAATGCATGGTAAGTTGCAGGTGCTTGAATTGCTTGTGAAGAGCGTCGATCATTTTTGTCGCCTGTACCGGCTGAGCCATACCCGTTGTGTCGCAAATGGTGACACCACGAACGCCTAAATTATCAAAACGGCTTACGTAATTCAGGACAACGTCTTGGGGAACATCGCCCTCCATTGGGCAACCAAATGCAGTAGATAAAGAAACGTTAATTGGAATTCTACCGTTGATGAATTCAATCACCTCACGCAAAGCCGAGAAACTCTCTTCACGTCCCATCCGTAAATTACTACGATTATGGGTTTCTGAAGTCGACATGACCAAATTAAGCTCATCCGCCTTTGAATCCAAGGCGCGCTGTGCGCCGCGTAAATTGGGTACCAACACCGAATACTCCACCTTGGGATTGCGCTGAATTCGGCTCATGACCTCTTCAGCATCTTTCAGCATCGGAATTGCCTTCGGCGATGTAAAGGAGGTAACCTCTATCTTTGCATAACCACATTGGCTTAAGGCGTCGATCAATTCGACCTTGTGATCGGTTGGAATAAAGTTTGGCTCAATCTGAAAGCCATCCCGCGTAGCAACTTCATTAAAGTAAATTCGGTTCATAGTCATCTCAGTGTGTAAATGCAATGCCCTTCTCTTTTAATGCGGCAATCTGCTGGGTACTAAGTCCAATCTCCTGCAAGATTTGATCGGTTTGCTCGCCTACCTCCGGTGCCAGTGATTTGATCGAGCCTGGTGTTCGCGATAACTTAGGAACAATACCCGGAACCTGTAAGGAACTCCCATCCTTCATGTGGATTGTTTCGATCATTCCACGGGCATGGTAGTGGGGATCCTTCGCAATATCTTCAACCGTAAAGATTTTGCCAGCAGGTACGCTGGCTTGATCCAGCGCTTCTAGAACCTGTTCTGCAGTCCTTTGACTAGCCCAAACGCCAATCGCCTGATCCAATTCACCAACCCGCTTCACTCGTCCATCATTGCTGCCAAGTTCGGCGTCTTGACCTAGATCTTCGCGTCCTATGACTTGCATAAGGCGCTTAAAAATACT
>CALRRC020000123.1:0-4145 GCA_943370515.1 Erythrobacter sanguineus
TTGGCATGCCAACTGCTGCCTTGACTACGGTCCGATCGGCTTGACTAAAAATACCTGGCGCAGTGGCAGCTAAATTACCGCCAATGTTATAGGCAAAGCGAGTAAAGTCACTCGAAAAACTCACTTGCGGGCCAGTAGGTAGGCTGACAAATTGCTGACTACGGTCGGGCGTCAGTAAGGCATTCTGGCTGTTGTACGCTGCTACGACCTGTGGCAATACGTTATATGGCGATTGTACCGTGACCGTAGGATCAGGCTGCAAGGTCTGGAAGGTCATTGCCCTTGCCGAAACATTCCAGCCTTTTACTAAGGAAGTAGTTCCGACCTCTTGTCTAAACTGATTGGTGATACCGCCAGCCAAGGTTCTTGAAAAATCAATCGGGTATAAATTATCCGAGACACGTGCGATATTCGCATACCCGTTCCAATTGGGCGCAATACTTTGGCGCTGTTGCCAATCGTACTTCCATCGATCGCGCCCAAGTATTTTGTCATAAGGCAGATACTCTGCTGCTACCGTACCAGCATATTTTGGATCGATGTAGCGATAAGACCCGCCCAATTGTGTACCTCGAAATGTCATGTAGCGGGGCATGATTAGCAAATCGCGATTGGGCGCAATATTAAAATAGTAGGGCTGCGTTACATCAACTCCATTTGTAGAGCTATAACCTGCAATCGGGGCAAGCAAACCCGATCGCCGCTGATTGGATGTTGGCAAACTGAAGTAGGGCGTATAGGCAATTGGTACATCGAAGAAACGCATCACGCCATTCGTTCCCGTCATTTCTTTTTGCTCGTTATCGACTTCCATGCGGTCTGCCGTGAAATACCAATCTAAATTATCGGGCGAGCAGGTTGAGTAGGTTCCTTTATCAAATACAAAAATATCAGATGATTGAATGGTTAATTTTTTCGCTTCACCACTCGAGCGGTTATCCCGCATTTCATAACGAGGCTCTTGCATCTCTCCTTGCCTAGCATCTACTTTGAAACTAGCCTTAGGCCCTCGAAATGTGGAGTTGCCTTTGATTATTTCGACATTGCCGATTAGGTCCGCAACATCGGTATCGGGGTGATAAATAATTTCATCGGCTTTAAGAACCGTGTCATTGCGTCGAATTTGAGCACGGCCCTTCAATTTCATTTCACGATCAACAATACCCTCAATCGAATCACTGAAGGTGAAGGTAAGTGCTTGATTATCCGAAATGGGTTTTCCAACGCGCAATTGATCATCTAACTTTAGAACGCTGACATTGCCGCGATCAGGAACCAAGACAAAATTAGGGTTAGTACGCTGCGAGGATGAGAGACTTGAAGCCGGTGCCTGAGCAAATGTAGCCGCTGAAAAAAACAGCCAAAAGCACCCCATCGTTACTCGTAAAAATGGGGTAAAAATAAGGGGGGCGCAAAGACCAGCGCGACGGCGATAATGGCTCATAGATCCAGACCCACTTATTATACGAATCGATATGCCTAATACCCGCCTTGATACCCTCCGCCACTGGCTAGAAGGCCTCCCTAGCAGCTGGGGGCTTGGCCTGTCATCGCTGGTGCCTGCATCGTCGGATGCAAGCTTCCGGCGCTATTTCCGGCTCCATAGCCAAAATGTCCTTTTTCCCACCCTAATAGTAATGGATGCGCCCCCGCAATCCGAACCGGTTGAGCCCTTTATTGCGATCGCCGAATTACTGCAAAAAGCAGGGCTACATGTGCCGCGTGTTCTGGAAAAAAATACGTCGGATGGGTTTTTGCTGCTTAGCGATTTAGGTTCCACAACCTACCTGACCGCCCTCAACGATGCCAATGCAGATATGCTTTATGGAGATGCAATCGATGCATTAGTAACAATGCAATTGGCTAGTCATCCCGGCGTTTTGCCAGAATATTCCGAAGCATTATTGCAGCGAGAATTGGATCTGTTGCCGGAATGGTATTTAAAAAAACACCTGCAATTTGAGCTGACTGCAGATGAAGAAAAATACATGCGCAATGCATTTGATTTGATCCTCAAAAATAATCTTGCACAGCCGCAGGTGTATGTCCATCGCGACTTCCATTCGCGTAATTTGATGTCTACTGAAATACATAATCCTGGTATCTTGGATTTTCAGGATGCCGTATATGGACCGATCACTTATGACGCTGCATCACTCTGGCGTGATGCTTACATAGAGTGGCCTGAAGAACGGGTCATCGACTGGGTTGCGCGTTATTGGGAACTGGGTCGCAAAAAAGGTTTGCCCGTACATGCAGATTTTGGTGAGTTCTATCGTGACTTTGAGTGGATGGGTTTGCAACGCCACATTAAGGTATTAGGAATTTTTGCGCGCCTCTATCATCGTGACGGAAAGGATGCCTACCTCAAGGATATTCCGCTGGTATTGAAATATGCATTAGCGACTGCCAATCGCTACATTGAGTTAAAACCACTCGCTCGTATTTTAGAGCGAGCTAATGCCATTAGCTCGGTGAAGTAATACGGACTATGAATAACCCACATACCCCAGATACATTGCCATGCTTTTTATTGGCCGCAGGGCGTGGTGAGCGGATGCGCCCGCTGACGGATATAACACCAAAGCCACTCTTGCAAATTCAGGGTAAGTCATTATTACAATGGCATATCGAGGCCTTAGTTGCTGCAAATACCAGTCGGATTGTGATTAACCATGCGTGGCTCGGCGAGCAAATCGAATCGGCTTTGGGTGATGGTACTAAGTGGGGAGTACAAATAAAGTACTCGCCAGAAAAAACCGCCCTTGAGACTGCGGGGGGCATTCGCCAGGCCTTAGCGCTATTAAATCCAGAGCCATACTTTTTGGCGATCAACGGCGATGTTTTCTGCCCTGGCCTTCCTATTACCGCATTCACCAATCGCTTTCGAGAGCAGCTGAATGGCGACGCCAAGCTACTTGCCTATTTAATACTTGTGCCCAACCCCCCACAGCACCCGGAGGGCGATTTTTACCTGCATGGCCAGCAAGTCAGTGACAAGCCAACCATCCCCCCTTTGCAGGAGACGAAACTGACTTTCTCTGGCATCGGCATTTATCACCAATCCCTATTTGCAGACCTAGAATTGGGCGAAGCCGCAAAATTAGCCCCTTTACTGCGCTCGGCTATGGCTAAAAATCAGGTCTTCGGTGAAAAATATACTGGTCCGTGGCACGATGTAGGGACTCCGCAGCGTTTACACGAGCTAAATCAATCTTATGACACCAAGTAACCCCCCTGTCTTTCAGGCCGATCTCTACCGCCAACGCCGCGCCCAGTTGGCCAAGCGCATTCGTGAGCAGTCTGGTGGCGGAATTGCCATCCTCTCCACAGCGCCAGAACAATTGCGCAATCGCGATAGTGAGTTTCCCTATCGGCATGACAGTGACTTCTTCTACCTTACTGGATTTGATGAGCCGGGCGCAACTCTGGTTTTGCAAGTTGATCGCAATACCGTTGTAGCCCACCTATTTTGCCGCCCTAAAGATGCCGAGCGCGAAATCTGGGATGGCCTCCGCTTGGGGCCAGAAGCTGCTCCAGATTATCTGGGGGTGGACCACGCTTACCCCAATACGGAATTGGATCAGGAGCTGCCTAAGCTGCTAGCCGATCAAACGGCACTGTACATTCGCTTAGCCAGTAGCGCAGAAACCGATCGCCGCATTCGCCATTGGATTGATCGCGTTCGTGGCCAAGCTCGCGCTGGAGTCAATGCCCCATCGGAGTTTCGTGATGTTGAAGCACTCGTGCATGAGATGCGCCTGTTTAAAGACCCCAGCGAAATTGAAACTATGCGCCGTGCCGCAGCGATTTCTGCAGAAGCGCATTTGCGTGCCATGCGCACCTGCAGACCCGGTCAACGCGAATACCAAATTGAGGCAGAGTTATTGCACGAGTTTCGTCACCAGGGAGCACAAAGCGTAGCCTACAACAGCATTGTTGCTGCCGGTGCTAATGCCTGCATTTTGCATTACCGCGCTAGTGCCGCTGAAATGCGATCTGGGGATTTGTGTTTGATTGATGCTGGCTGTGAACTTGATGGCTATGCCTCTGACATCACGCGTACATTTCCAATTAATGGGCGCTATTCAGCGGCGCAGCGGGCGCTGTATGACATCACCTTAGCTGCGCAAGAAGCGGCTGTT
>CALRRC020000124.1:0-4130 GCA_943370515.1 Erythrobacter sanguineus
TCCGGGCGGCTTTGGCTCGTTGGATGAATTATTTGAAGTCGTCACGCTCATGCAAACCAATAAGGTCGAGCGCTTTCCGATTATTTTGGTGTGCAAGTCCTTTTGGGATGAGGTATTGGGATTTCAAAAGTTAATTGACTATGGCGTGATCGATGTGGCCGACATGAAATTAATTCATTTTGTTGATAGCGCTGAAGAGGCCTGGGACCACATCGCACAGTGGTACGAGATTAATTGAGTATGAGCACCCAATGGGATGCGATTGTTGTTGGAGGGGGTGCGGCGGGACTCTTTTGTGCCGGCATTGCTGGTCAACTTGGAAAAAAAGTATTGGTCTTAGACCATGCTGCCGTGCTCGGCGAAAAGATCCGCATTAGCGGCGGCGGTCGCTGCAATTTCACCAACATCAGTAGTACTCCAGCCCACTTCTTATCCTGCAATCCGCATTTTGTGAAAGGCGCTCTAGCGCGCTATTCTTCTGCTGATTTTATTGGGCTAGTGAAACGTTACCGCATACCCCACCATGAAAAGCACCAGGGCCAACTCTTTTGCGATGATTCCGCGAAGGACATTATTGCTATGCTCTTTGCGGAATGTAAGCAGGGCGGCGTCACGATTCGCAATCCCGTATCCGTAGAGCAAATCCAGTCTACCCATGGGGAATGGGAGATTAAAACCAATCAGGGTGTAGAGCGCGCTAAAGCGGTAGTGATGGCTACGGGCGGACTACCTGTGCCGGCCATTGGCGCAAGCGACTATGCACTGGGTATTGCGAAGAAGTTTGACTTGGCTGTCGTACCAGTGCGCCCAGCACTGGTACCGCTCTCCTTTACCTCCGATGAATTCACGCATTTGAGTGCGCTCGCCGGCTTGAGTGTGCCGGTGCGCATTGCTGCTGGTACTAAGGGGCAGCGCTATGGGCACGGCGATTTTCAGGAAGATCTGCTGATCACCCATAAAGGCCTATCTGGCCCTGCAGTCTTGCAAGCGAGTAGCTATTGGATTGAAGGGGAGTCCATCGCAGTTAATTGGCTGGGCGCGCACGACGTCAAAGACAAGCTGTTTAATTGCGATGCCTTATTCGACGATCCAGACAATCGCTTAAAACAAACGGAAACGATCTTGGCGATGGTGTTGCCGCAGCGCTTAGCCAAAGCATTTGCAGAACAGCAGTCGCTGCTTGGTCGCAAGTGGGCGGAGGTTGGAAAAAAAGATCGGCAAGCCCTGAAAGCGGTCTTGCAGCAGTGGACCGTGAAGCCTGCTGGCACATTGGGTTGGAAAAAAGCAGAGGTGATGCTCGGGGGCGTCGATACCAAGGCGCTGGATAGTCAGACGATGATGGCAAAAGCACATCCGGGTTTGTACTTTATTGGCGAATGCGTTGATGTCACCGGCCATCTTGGGGGCCACAACTTCCAATGGGCGTGGTCTAGCGGCTTTGCCTGTGCCCAAGCTCTAGCGGCAGCTCAGGTCTAGCCGACCATTCGTGCCAAGAGCCGATGTAATTGCGGACCTGTGCATACCCAGCTAAACGCAGCGCCCAATACGCATTAGCAGAGCGGGCTCCGCGATGGCAGTAGGGTGCCAGTTCGTCATCCTCTCGAATGCCGCGACTGTGCAACAAAGCCCGAATTGCTTCTCCCGATTTAAAGCGGCCGCGCTCCAAAAACTCAGACCAATGCATCCAGACTGCGCCAGGTACGTGACCACGGCGCTCACAACATGCGGTGTGATCAAGACCATCGTGCTCCAGCTCATCGCGCACATCGATCACCACACGCTTTGGTTGATTGAACTCAGCTACCAAGGAGTCAGCCGAGACAAAACCAGCGCTACTGTGTTGGATTTCAAAGTGCTGTGGCGTGCTTACGGAAGCTGAAGTGCTGATCGGGCCGCCACACCTCTGCCACGCATTGAGTCCGCCATGCAGTAATTGCACATGACGATGACCGAGGTATTCCAATAACCAGCACTCCCTCGCAACACGCACCCCGGTATCGTCGTCATAGACCACCAGGGGTGTATCCAAGGTAATGCCAGCAGCGCCATAGAGGGCTGCTGCTTGACTAGCAAAGGCATGCATACCTTCCGGCTTGGTATTGGGCACAAAGTAATCGTAAGTACTGACTGAAATGGCGCCTGGAATATGCCCAGCAGCATAGGCTTCGGGTGAGCGCGTATCAATAATCAGGCCATCCATTCCCGTAAAAGTGGCCAGCAGGGTTTCAGGCTCGACCAAGAAAGCGTCGAGCAAATGGAGTTCTGTGGAGGGGGTGCTTGCGGAGGTCATGCCTTAGTGTACTGAGCTGAACGAAAAAAAGGCCCTAAAAGGGCCTTTTGCTTCGGTATCGGCGTTGTGCCGATCATTTGCTGCGTACTTATTCTTGGCAAAAACTAGGGCTAGCCATGAACTGAGCCGCAAATTGGACGCCCATGACGCGGACATAGCGTTGTAGCATTTCCAGGGATGCTGGATCAAGCAGGTTACTGGCAGGGATGCCAGAAGCCTTGGTTTCACGAATCAGTAGGGCTACTTGGGCCCATTTGTGTAGTCTTTTACGCATATTTGTCTCCTATGAGGCAAATAACGCACTGACTTTTGATTAAGTTAACAAAAATTTTGATTTATTTTGAACTTTTCTTAAAAACACACTTCAAGCTAATAATGCACCAATTTAGTGCGTAAAGAGCCAATGACTAAAGGGCAATCAGCCATAGCTAGAAAACACTTAACGGATAGTAAACTGAACTGTGGTGAGCGCTTAGTGCCCATCCTCTTTTATATCCTTCATCCATTAGGAGTTCACTTGAAGAAAATTGCCCTTATCGCACTCTGCTCTACATTTGCAGCCACCAGTTTTGCCCAAGCGCCCGCTAAACCAGCGGCCTCATCCGTTTCGATGGCGCCGGTTGCAGCAGAGGTAGTTGTCATGACATCGACCGTTGATTCCGTTGACGTAAAAAAGCGCATCGTTACTTTAAAAGATGACAAAGGCAATACCGCCACCATGACGGTAGGTAAGCAGATCAATGACCTTGAAAAAGTCAAGAAAGGCGATTTGTTTGTGGTGGAGTATGCCCAAGCATTGGCAGTTGGATTGGCGATTGCGCCTAAAGATGCCAAGCCAGGTGTTAGCGGAACACGTACCGTTACCATTGCAGGTAGGGGCTCTAAGAAGCCATTCGAAGAAATTACCGATGTGATTATTGCTACTGCAAAGATCACCAGCATTGATGCTGCTAAACGTACTGCTGTTTTGACCTTGCCAAGTGGCGAGAAACAAACCGTGAAGGTGGATCAAAAAGTATTAGGCCTTGAGAAATTCAAGGTAAATGACGATGTGGTTGTAGAGTACATCGACGACATGGCGATTGGTTTTGTAACGCCACCAAAGAAGTAAGCATGGATGCGCGCATCGTAGTGTGCGCTGCATAAAAACAAAAGGCCCGCAATGCGGGCCTTTTTATATGCTTACTGCTTGATCATTTTGCGTTCGGAAAGAAGAGCTGTTCGCCACCCACCTTATAAGAGGCAATCGTATCTTGACCTTCTTTCGAAACCAACCAATTGATAAATGCCTGACCATCTGCTTTTTTCACATTGGGAAACTTTTCTGAACTGACTAGCATCACGCCATATTGATTAAAGAGCTTGGGATCGCCCTGAACCAAAATAGTGAGATCACCCCGATTTTTAAATGAAAGCCAAGTGCCTCGATCAGCCAAGATGTAGGCGTTCATGCCCGATGCAGTATTGAGAGCAGGGCCCATGCCCGAGCCGGTTTCTTTATACCAAGGCAAGCTTGCGTTGACTTCAACGCCCGCGCCTTTCCAGTAGCGGAGCTCTGCTGCATGAGTGCCACTTTTATCGCCGCGCGACACGAAAGCAGATTTACTATCGGCAACTTTCTTGAGGGCTGCTTGAATGTCTTTTCCGCCTGCGATTTTGGCAGGGTCTGATTTAGGCCCCAGCAACACAAAGTCATTAAACATCACTTCTTGCCGTTTATCGGAAAACCCCTGCGATACAAATAGTTCTTCCGCTGCTTTGTCATGAACAAACACCACATCGGCATCGCCGCGGCGCCCAATGTCCAGTGCTTGACCGGTACCTACCGCAACCACTTTGA
>CALRRC020000125.1:0-4125 GCA_943370515.1 Erythrobacter sanguineus
TTTTTTAGTTAAGCCGTGCTAGAATCCGTGATTCAGTTAATTTCGATTATTCGAGCATATACGAGTTAAACCAGCATGACTACAGTCCGCCTTCGCGAAAACGAGCCTTTTGAAGTGGCATTACGCCGTTTCAAGCGCACCATTGAAAAAAACGGTCTTTTGACTGACTTGCGTGCCCGCGAGTTTTACGAAAAGCCAACCGCAGAGCGCAAGCGCAAAAAAGCTGCTGCCGCAAAACGTCATTACAAGCGTATTCGCAGCCAGATGTTGCCTAAAAAGCTCTACTAAGAGGGCAGCCCGAATACAGGCACTCAATTTATAGAGTTGCCAACAAGCCCGCTGACGGTAAAACGCAGCGGGTTTTTGTTTTTTTGTTGTGGTACTAATAGATCCCAAGACATTCAATAATCGCAAGGAAATGCAATGAGCCTGAAAGACCAAATCACCGAGGATATGAAAAACGCCATGCGCGCTAAAGAGGCCGAGCGTTTAGGTGCAATACGCCTTTTACTGGCGGCCATCAAGCAGCGTGAGGTTGATGAGCGCGTAGTGGTGGATGACGCTGGCGTGATTGCGATTGTCGAAAAGTTAATCAAGCAGCGCAAAGACTCCATCAGCCAGTTCGAAAAAGCAGGTCGCGCTGATTTAGTAGCGATCGAAGCGGCTGAGATGGCCATCATGCAAGCCTATTTGCCAGCCCAGTTATCCGATGCCGAAGTCGCTGCCATTGTGACTGCAACCATCAAACAACTTGGCGCCAGTGGACCGCAGGATATGGGCAAGGTGATTGGCGCGCTCAAGCCCCAACTGGCAGGCAAAGCCGATATGGGCGCGGTATCCGGTCTTGTGAAAGCGGCACTCGCTCAGTTGGCGTAAAGCAAACCGCATCATGGGCATGATCCCTCAATCGTTTATTGCGGATTTATTAAATCGAGTCGATATTGTCGATGTCGTTGGGCAACACGTTAAGTTAAAAAAAGCAGGCGCTAACTATCAAGGCCTGTGCCCATTCCATCAAGAAAAATCTCCGTCGTTTTCCGTATCGGCGACCAAGCAGTTCTATCACTGCTTTGGTTGTGGTGCCCACGGTTCTGCCATCGGCTTTTTAATGGAGTACTCGGGACTCGGTTACGTTGAAACGATTGAAGAGCTCGCGCGCTCTGCCGGACTCACCGTGCCACGTGAGGAGCGCACCGCCAACGATGTGGCAAGGCAACAGCAGGCTCTCGCCTTAAGTGAAGTGATGGGTTTAGCAGCCGATTGGTATAAAACCCAGTTAAAGGCAACGCCGCGCGCGATTGATTATTTAAAAAGCCGCGGCCTTACCGGTGAAGTTGCGAAGCGCTATTCACTGGGGTATGCACCCGATGGCTGGCAAGGTCTAGAGGCCGTGTTTGGTAGTTATACCGATGATGCTACTGCCAAGCCCTTGCTCGAAGGTGGTTTGTTAATACAAAGCGAGACCAGCGAATCCAATCAAACAGCACGTCGCTATGACCGCTTTCGCGATCGCGTGATGTTCCCGATTCGGAATCACAAAGGCCAGGTCATTGGTTTTGGTGGACGGATATTGGATCAAGGCGAGCCAAAGTATTTGAACTCGCCTGAAACCCCGCTCTTCTCTAAAGGCAACACGCTGTATGGTTTGTTTGAGGCGCGCCAAGCGATTCGAGCGCAAGAGTACGTTCTGGTTTGCGAAGGCTACATGGACGTAGTCGCCTTGGCGCAATTGGGCTTTCCGAATGCAGTAGCGACCTTAGGTACCGCATGCACCGCCAATCACGTGCGCATGTTATTGCGCCAAACCGATCGGATTGTGTTTGCATTTGATGGGGATGCTGCCGGCCAACGTGCAGCGCAGCGCGCGCTTGAGGCATGTCTGCCATTGATGTCAGACGATAAAGAAATCCGTTTCTTATTTTTACCAACGGAACATGATCCCGATAGTTACGTTCGGGCATACGGCGCGCCTGCGTTTGAAAAAGCCATTAAAGAGGCTACGTCGTTCTCCGGATTCTTTTTTAAGATCGTGAGCGAGGGACATGACTTAACCTCACCCGAAGGCCGAGCGCAAACGCACCATGCTGCCAAGCCCCTCTTCCTATCCATGGCACCGATTGCCTTGCGTTCGCAAATGCTGCGCGAGGTGGCCATACGCACATCGTCCACGGCTGCTGAGTTAGAAGCATTTTGCGGACTGACCGTTGTACCAGCGGTGCGCAGCAGTAATCCAGCGCAGGGAACGTCGGTAGTACAAGCGGGTGCTGGAGCACGAACCCAATCCAGTACGTGGCAGCCCGGTAAGGGCTATAGTAAAAAGCCAGCCGCACCGGTGATGCCGCCACCCAATGCGCCGATGGATTTAGCGGAGCAAATTTTGCGCGTGCTGATTCAGTTTCCGCATTTGGGCAAGGGCTTAAATAGCGATCAACGTCAATTAGTCTTGGCGGCAGCGGAGCAGCGCTCACCTAATGCCTTGATCCTCATGACCGATTTGATCAAGCAGTGTGATCAACTGGATCTATCACCAAATGCTTCTGCTGTAGAGCCGACCATCGGTGCGGGTGCCTTTGCATTGTTTCAGGAGCAACTCTCCCGAAGTGAGCTGGCATCGATGTATGAGGTGCTGCGCAAACGGGTGATGGAATCCGATTTGGATGCAGCCGGCGCTGCCGCTGATTTGGACGGGGCCCTGAAAAAGCTTCATTTACTGCAACTAAAAAATGAAATGACTGCCATTACCCAGCGTATCTCCAGCGGCGAAGCGTCGGATTTGGATCGGGCGCGGTATCGCGAATTGGGCGAACGCCTGAAGTTTTCCTAAGAAAAGCCCCTTAAGCCCCATAGGCCCGTAAAAATTACCTGTTTAAGCCCGATTTATTGCTTATAGCAGTGTCTGAAAATGCCGAATCGACTATAATCCTCTGTTCAGAGAAAAAATACGAAGTAATTCAGTCACTTGCGTCATTAATTTGGATTTATTGACCGTAGTGGCCCAGGCAATTGGTCTGACCCATTGAAACCAACAATTAATTAAGTAAGTGAGCGTAAACCTATGCCAAGCAGCAAGATCAAGAAAAGCGCGAAACCCGTGAAAAATACCTCAGCAGCAAGCAAGTCCAAACCCCTTGCCAAGAAAACGGCCGCCCCAGTCAAAGGCAAAGTCGCTTCCAAAGCGCCAGTAAAGAAAGCCACCACGACAGCCAAAGCAAAAGTGCCTGCCAAAAAGGCAGCACCCCTAAAGTCCAAGCCCGCATCCAAAGTAGCCCCTAAAAAAGCCACGGCGCCTGCGAAGGCCGCAAAAAAGCCAATTGCTAAATCGACTAAGCCAATCGCAAAGTCCGCCAAGAATGCAAAGACCACAAAGCCGGCAACAAAAGCGCCTGCAAAGGCAGTCAAAAAACCAGTAGCAAAGGCAAATGCCAAGCCGGTGGCGAAGACAGTGGCCAAAGGAACCACCAAAGCAAAGCCAGAAGCTAAGTCCAGCAAAGAAACTAAAAAAGTCGTAGTTGCTGCCAAGTCTGGCAAAGATATTCCTGCAAAAAAAGGCAAGGCAGTAGAGCCTGCGCTGGCTTCACCAAAAGGCAAGGGCAAGTCCAAAGCGACTGCACCTGCTGAGGGATTGCAAGACGGAGGCCTAGAAGAGGGTAAAAAAACCAAAGGACGCAAAGCCAAAGCCGAAGTCCCAGCTGCTGAATCCGGCGAAGACAATCGCACCGATCGCCAAAAAGCCCGTGACCGCAAGGCCAAAGAGAAGGCCCTCTTAAAAGAATTTGCAGCACAACAGTTAGGCTCGGAAGAGCAGCAAGAGTTACGTCGCGCACGCCTGAAAACCCTGATTAAGATGGGTAAGTCGAAGGGCTACTTAACCCACGGAGAAATGAATGACGTGATGTCCGACGAATTGTCGGATGCGGATGCGCTCGAGACCTTAATTGGTTTGCTCAATGACATTGGCATTACCGTATACGAGCAAGCTCCTGATGCAGAAACACTTCTCCTCAATGAGAATGGCATTTCAGGCGCGTCCGATGAAGAGGCGGAAGAAGAGGCGGAAGCCGCTTTGTCTACCGTTGATTCCGAGTTTGGCCGCACCACTGACCCTGTGCGCATGTACATGCGCGA
>CALRRC020000126.1:0-4099 GCA_943370515.1 Erythrobacter sanguineus
GAAAATTTTCCCTCGGACCCTTAATGCGCAGCATGAAAAGCGGCATTGCTCAGCTCCATTGGTCGCGCTGGCTGGTCCGCCTCATTAAGTTAATGGGTGTTATCGCTGTACTTGCAGTGGCATTGCATTTTGGGGTTCGCTATCTGGTATGGCCGCAGATTGAAAAATCCAAACCGACCCTAGAAAAGCTGATGGGATCCCGACTGGGCGTGACGGTCACGATGGATAATGTGCGCGTAAGCTGGGATGGCCTGCGGCCTGAATTTGAAATCGATGGATTACGGTTTTATACGCAGACAACAGGCAAGGTCAGCGACCCAACAAAAAATTTGCCTGCGCTGGCAATCCAATCCATATCTGGCGAACTCAGCCTGCTGTCCTTTTATCACCTTGCCCCGTATTTTGAAAAGTTGGTCATCAGTAATGCCGAGCTCACTGCCGAACGCAATCAAACCGGGATTATGTCGATTGCCGGTATTGCACTCGATCCAAACGAAAGTGGTCATGCGGGCAGTGATTGGCTCATGGCACAAAACGGCATTCAACTTAGTAATGCAGTGATTCACTGGCGGGATCGCGAAAAGAAAAAATTGGATACCGATGTTCGAATTGAGTCCCTCGCAATTTCCAGCGGTCTGCGCGATCACCTGATTGATGTGGTGGCTTATCTACCCAGCAATCCAAGCCCAGTGCGCTTGAGCGCAGACTTTAAGCACGGGTTTGGTAGTGAGCCCGGTAATTGGCGCAACTGGAGTGGGCAATTTACCTGGGACTTTAAAGGACTCAATCTCAATCGCTTGGCGCTCGACTTTAAACTGCCTCCACCCATACTTGAGGGCATTTTGGAGTCCCGTGGTTTTGTAAGCCTAAACAAGGGCAGACTAAGTGGCGGTGATGCCCTGCTCTTTGCAGATGACTTACGCGTTCAATTTAAACAGGAGCGCGATCTGCTGGAGTTTGGTCGACTCGAGGCAGAAATTCAGGAAACCTCTAAAGGAAAAGTGGTTTCCGTAACGAGTAAAAAATTAGCGTGGCGGGATTTTGGAAGCCCTAAAAATTCCCCTCTAAAACAATTGAGCCCCATGTCCTTTTATTGGACTCCGCCCAAAGCTGGTGAAGAAATCCGGGAGTTTGGCTTTGCATCGCCACGCATTAGCGTTGATGACGCCACCTTGTTTGCGCTCAATCTGCCGCTACCCAATAAATTGCACCGCATCATCGCCGGCTCAAAGGCAAGTGGGCTGCTTGAGAACGTCGACATCCAGTGGTCTGAAAAAACCTCTACCCTGCCGCTACCCAAAACCTGGTTACCCAATGCCAATTTGGCCCTGTCGATTAAGGCAGACTTAAGCAACTTTCGCTTCCTAGGACCTCGGAATGTTTTACCGAGCGTGACCAACTTAACGGGCCGACTGGAGACCAATGAAAAACAAGGCAGCTTGATATTGAACTCACCCAATCTCGAGCTCGATATCGGCGGCTTTTTAGTGGACCCAAAACTCAAGCTCGAGACTGCAAAAGGTCGGATTGCATGGCAAAAGGTCAAAGGGCAATGGCAAATCAGCGGAAAGGATGTCGCATTTAGCAATCCCGATGTCAGCACATCCCTAACTGCTAACTACCTCTTTGGCGACCCCAAGCAAACGGACTCGCTCACCCTGAATATGGAATTTGAGCGCGCCACGTTGACGCAAGTGTATCGCTATCTTCCAGTCGAAATGGATCGCGATGCGCGAACCTACCTTAGCAAGGCGTTTGCTGGCGGCGAAATTCAACAAGGCAACCTATTCATTAAGGGCGATCCAAATCAAGTTCCCTACTCCGCGAAATACCCTGGGGAATTCACGCTCAATCTGCCGATCAAAAACACCACCTTCAGTCCAGTGCCCACCCTTCCTGTCAGCCAGGGTAGCTGGCCAGCATTTACCAATATCAGCGGCGCAGTAACGATGAAGGAAGCAGCCCTGAAAGTGCAAGTCGATAAGGCAAACTACCAAAATGTTCTTTTGCAATCGATTCAAGCCACGATCAATGATGTCACGACCAACAATTCAGAGATTAAAGTAAAGGGCTCTGCTAGCGGTGATTTGAAGGAGTTGCTGGACTACATCAAACCCACTCCCATTTTGCAGAAGCGGCCCTCGGTTGCGCAATTGCTGAGCGTCAGCGGCCCTGCAGATTTAAGCGTTGATTTAGCAATTCCACTATCGGGACCAAAAGATCCTGATCTCGATATTCGCTTAACTTTATTGGGCAATCAAATACAGTGGTCCGACTTTCCACCGCTTATTAATGCCAAAGGCAACTTGCGCATTCAAGATGGCTTTCCGATTCCAGAAACAATCCGTGCCGAAGTTTTGGGCGGCAGCCTCCAGGTGACTAGCCAGTCATCAAGCGGATCGGAAAAAGTACTGACGATCGCTGGCGGCATGAATACAAATGAGCTCAAAAAACACCTAGCAGATAAAAGCGATTCGGCCTTTGCTCCCGTCTTAAACGCAATGACAGGCAGGATTAATTATGACGGCCAAGTCCGTATAGACAAATCCAATATCGATAGCAATGTACGCTTTAATCTCAATGCGTTTGGCTTAAATGCCCCAGAGCCCTTAAACAAGGTGACGAATACTCCACTTACTGCTCGCTTGAATTTAAAAAGCAGCCCAGATCAAAAAAGTGGGGGCAGCATACTGAGTTGGTCCGGCCAAATTGGTGAGCGTATTTTTATGCAGGGCAGCTCTGCTACTGGAAGTCCAGTTCGGCAAGCCTACGGCATTGGTCAGCCGGCTACCTTGCCTCAGAATGGCATTGCTTTTGGGATCGATACCAATGAACTTGATCTCGATGCCTGGTTTGCTTTTTTAAAACCAAGCCCTGGAATTGATGCCGCAACGCAAAGAGGGGGTGAACCTACCCCATCAAAATACGCCGACGGTAATGTGCCGATGGCAATCAGCGCCCAAGTAAAAAAACTGACACTGCTCAATCGTCACTGGTCTGACCTGCAATTCAGTGCAAATCAAAAAGACGCGCAACTGCAGATGCAGATCACATCACCACAGGTGGCAGGGCAAATTCAGTGGCAAGGTAAGAAAAAAATGGATATTGCGGGGCAACTCAGCGGCAAGCTAATCGCCCTACGCATTCCCGAAGCCATTGGGTCTGCTGCCGCCACCAATCTAGTAACCAAGCAACAAGAAGCGGTTCAAGTATCGGTCAGGGCGTTGCCCAACATTAATGTTGCTGTCGATGACTTTCAATATGGCGATAAGTCGCTTGGGAAAGTAAGCCTAAAAGCGACTCGCTCGCCCACCGCATTGATTATTAACAATCTGCAAGTGAGTAATCCGCAAGACACCACTGTCATTAGTGGGGCTTGGCGCGGTAGCGATGATGCCAAAAAAGAGCGGACTGAGATTGATATCACGATGGCGATTGCGGATCTAGGCCCGATTGCAGCCCGTTGGGGCAATCCCAAATCCATTGAGGGCGGCGAAGGCAAGATTACCGGAAAATTAGCATGGAGTGGCTCGGCATTTCAGCCTCAACTTCCAACGCTGAGTGGCAAAATTAATGTTGCGCTCGAAAAAGGCCGTCTCTTAAAAGTAGATACCACTGCCGCTAAGTTATTCAGTGTACTTAGCCTACAAAGCCTCTTGCGCTTTGCTACCCTTGATTTGCAAGGCAGTCTTGGAACGGTTGTATCGCAAGGGACTGCATTTAAAACCATTACGGGTGATTTTGCAGTCAACAATGGCATTGCCAAAACCGATAACTTTTTAATGCAGCTCGATCAGGCCCGTGTCGCCATGGCAGGCTCCATTGATGCCCCAAAAGAAAATCAGGATTTACGCATTACGGTTTTTCCTAGCATTGACGCAACTTCCGGCGCGTTGGCGGTATTTGCGATTAATCCAATTGCTGGGCTAGGCGCCTTAATTGGCCAATACCTGGTAACCAATCGAATCAACAAGGCAATGCAGTCCGATTATTTAGTGCAAGGCTCCTGGACAGATCCTGAAATCATCCCCCTTAATCAGCAGGGCCAACCCTTAGATCCCAAGGTGCTCGATGGTATTCGTGCGAAGGGCTTACTTAA
>CALRRC020000127.1:0-4076 GCA_943370515.1 Erythrobacter sanguineus
TTCAGCGCCTTGAGCTACCAGACAGACTACATCTATGCAGGCCTTGATATTTGGCTCAGCTTTACCTATCTGGGTATTTTTTCGATGTTTGTAGGCTTCTTTTTTTGGTACGAGGGCCTGCGCATTGGAGGCATTGCGCGCGTCAGCCAAGTTCAGTTGCTTCAGCCCTTTTGCACCCTGCTGGCGTCTAGCGCCCTCTTGGGTGAACCCTTGACCCTGCTTAATTTAGTGTTTGCCGCCCTAGTTGTATCGACTGTCATGGTAGGCAAACGCATGCTAATCAAGGCGCCCGAGCCAACACCGCCGGTGTAAGTGCCTATTTTTAAGGGGCATTAATCCAAGGTAGATTTGCCATTTTTATTGGATAATCATGGGCTAAATCTATAAAGAGTGAGACACACACCATGTTGAAATTAGATGCACACGCTTCAGGACGCCATTTTTTACATATTCCTGGCCCAAGCCCAGTCCCCTCGCGCGTTCTGCGCGCCATCAGCTATCAAACCATCGATCACCGCGGCCCTGAGTTTGGCCAGCTTGGACTAAAGCTGCTCGAGGACATTAAGCGTATTTTTAAAACCAAACACCCTGTGATTATTTATTCCTCATCGGGCACGGGAGCATGGGAAGCCGCTTTAGTAAACACGCTCTCGGCTGGCGATCACGTTTTGATGTATGAAACTGGTCAGTTTGCAACCCTGTGGAAAAACATGGCCGACAAACTTGGCATCCATGCTGAGTTCTTGGGTAAGCCTGGGCTTGAAGGTTGGCGCAGGGGCGTTGATGCCAAGCTAATTGAAGAGCGCCTCAAAAAAGATACCGAGCACAAAATTAAAGCAGTCTGTGTAGTGCATAACGAAACCTCCACTGGCGTTACTTCGAATATTGCTGCTGTGCGCAAAGCAATGGACGATGCCAAGCATCCTGCATTGCTGATGGTAGATACCATTTCCGGTTTGGCGTCAGCAGACTATTGCCACGATGCCTGGGGTGTCGACGTGACGGTCAGCGGATCGCAGAAAGGCCTAATGTTGCCGCCTGGCTTGGGCTTTAATGCCTTGTCACCCAAAGCGCTCGAAGCCAATAAAAAGGCAACGCTACCAAAAGCATTTTGGGCCTGGGATGAGATCCTGGTTTCCAATAAAACCGGCTACTGGCCAACCACGCCATCGACGAACTTACTTTATGGCTTGCATGAAGCCATTGCAATGATTGAATCAGAGGGCTTGGACGCCGTGTTCGCCCGGCACCAGCGCTTGGCTAAAGCGTGCCGAGCTGCAGTGACTGCTTGGGGTCTAGAAATTCTGTGCCAAGAACCAGAGGTGTATTCACCGGTCTTGACGGGCGTAATGCTGCCCGAGGGCTTTGATGCAGACGCATTGCGTAAGCTCATTCAGGAGCGCTATAACTTATCCTTGGGTACTGGTCTTGGCAAGCTAAAGGGCCGCGCATTCCGGATTGGCCACCTAGGCGATTGCAATGAACTCAGCCTCTTGGCCGCATTGAGTGGCTGCGAAATGGGTATGACTGCATTTGGTATTCCACTCAAGGGTAGCGGTGTTTTGGCTGCGCAAGAGTTGCTACGCTAGACGGATCTGTTTTCATATGAAAAAGCCGCCAACTACCTTGGCGGCTTTTTTATTGCGAGAAGACAGGCCTGATGTACTCGCTACGCCTCAAAAGCTTGGATTATGCTGGCGCAATAGTCGGGGCGCGCTTGCTTAGCTCGCGCCGCACTTTATCTTTGATTTTGGGCTTGGTTGCCGACTCCATTAACTTAGTCAGTTGAGCCACATTGAGTGGCCCCAGGCGTGCTTTGCCTGTTTTGGTGAGCATGGGATCGTTCTTGCGATTGCGCTGATTTTGACCTGCGGCCATAGGAAATCCTTATAAAGATTCAATGGCGCAAGGGGGGAAGTCATTTCGCCCAGTTAACCCCCCAATTAGGGCACAAAATAGTGATTCGATTCAGAATAACAGCATTTTTTTGCTGAAAAAAAGTATATTTTGTGAAATCTGCTATAAATATTTGTAGTATTAACGAAGTATTAGCAGTGCATCACCCGCATTTAGTCTAGAACAACGTAAAGCAAAGGAAGATCATGTCATCACACGAAACCATTATCGCTGCGTATGAAACCTATCTGGCTGAAAATGAAAAGTTCAAAGTAAAGGGAGTTAAAGCATCTGCTGCTCGAGCGCGTAAAGCTCTGCAAGATATTGCGACTGCATGTAAAGAGCGCCGTAAAGAAATCTCTGCGGAAAAAGAAGCCCTGGCATAAAGTGCAAGTACCGCACCCGATGCGAATTTCAGCAATTGGTATGAGCACGGTGCGGCGTTTTCTGAATCTTGGAATAGCGCTGCTGATTGGTCTTAAATTATCAGCATGCGCAACCATCTATACCGATGCTTCAGATTCCAACAAGGTGACGTTTCTAAACTCCACCAATGAGTCGCGTGCAGATTTACAAAGTAAAGCACAGGCTTACTGCATGCAGTACGGAAAAAAAGCAATTTACCGAGAAACGGATGGCGGTGTGGTAACCGTCTTTGACTGCAGGCCCTAGTTAGCCGGCTAACTCCGATTGATAGATCAAACCAGCATGCTCACGTAAGGCATGAAACTCAATGCTTTCCCAGCGCTGCTGCGCGACATCGAGTTCTGATTTATGTGTTGCTAAAAATACGGCAGCACCAACCACGTCTTCCGCCATGCGGTGAATGTTTTCTTGCGTAAATTTTTTAAGGGCAACCGGATCGGTTGAGCTAACCCAACGCGCTAAGCTGTAACGGGCTGGCAATAGCCGTACTTCAGCGCCATATTCGCTCTTCAGGCGATGGGCGACTACTTCAAACTGCAACTGACCAAACGCACCCAGTAGCATGATGCCGCCGGCCATTGGCCTAAATACCTGAATGGCACCCTCCTCGCCAAGTTGCATGAGCCCAGTACGCAATTGCTTCGAGCGCAGCGGATCAGCCGACTCAACTAATTTGAAAATCTCCGGCGCAAAAAAAGGCAGTCCAGTAAATTGAAGCTGCTCACCCTCGGTCAGGGTATCGCCTAAGCGTAGCAAGCCATGATTGGGCAGACCAATGATGTCGCCAGGAAATGCCTCATCCAGAATGTCGCGCCGCTGCGATAAAAAAGACAGCGCATTGTTGGTGCGCACTTCTTTGCCGTTGCGGCAAATCTTCAAACGCATGCCGCGCTGAAAGTGCCCCGAACAAATCCGCAGGAATGCAACGCGATCTCGGTGCGCCGGGTCCATATTGGCTTGAATCTTAAAAACTACTGCAGAAAACTTACCCTCAGACGGCAGTACTTCTCGCTGAATAGCTTTGCGAGAGCCTGGTGGTGGTGCAAGTTCAACTAAGGTGTTCAGAATTTCACGAACGCCAAAGTTGTTAATGGCGGAGCCAAAAAACACCGGAGATTGCTTGCCAGCTAAAAATGCCTCTAGATTAAATTCAGGCATGGCGTTTCGAATTAAATCAACCTCGGCCAGCGCTTCATTCAGATCAGAACCAAGCCGTTCTTGCAACGCTGGATCATGGATGTCAATCAGGGTGTCAGAGTTATCGGAGACGCGATCCTCTCCAGCCTTAAAGAGACGCATCTTTGACTTAGCAATGTCAATCACGCCAGCAAAGGATTTGCCCATGCCGACCGGCCAAGTAAACGGCACTACTTCCATGCCGAGGGCATTTTCAATTTCATCCATTAACTCAAGGGGGCGCTTGACTTCGCGGTCCATCTTATTAATGAAGGTAATGAGTGGCGTATTGCGGGCGCGGCAAACCTCCAATAGGCGTAGGGTCTGTGATTCTACGCCGTTGGCAGCATCAATCACCATCAGTGCCGAGTCCACTGCGGTTAGTACGCGGTAGGTGTCTTCAGAAAAGTCTTGGTGCCCTGGCGTATCAAGCAAGTTAATAATGCAATCGCGGTATTCCATTTGCATCACGGAGCTGGCAACTGAGATGCCACGTTGTTTTTCGATTTCCATCCAGTCTGATGTCGCGTGGCGACTGGCCTTGCGGGCCTTGACGCTACCTGCAATTTGGATTGCCC
>CALRRC020000128.1:0-4073 GCA_943370515.1 Erythrobacter sanguineus
ACCACCTTCGCAGCTGCTGCAGCCGGAACTGACTGGGCAAAGATTCCAGGAATGGGCACATTCATTACCGATGCACCTGGTGCTAAGTCATTCCCAATCACCGGTGCTTCGTTCATTTTGATGTACAAGCAACCAACGAATAAAGCAACTTCTGCTGAAGTGATCAAGTTCTTTGATTTTGCCTTCAAAGAAGGCGGCAAAATGGCGATTGATTTGGATTATGTGCCAATGCCAGCATCTACCATCGATTTCATTCGCAAGAACGTTTGGACTCAGATTCAAAACAAGTAACATTACGGTTGTATGAGCAATTACCCCGCTGCGGTGGGGTAATTGTTTGGTAAGCCCAGTATTTTTTTGCAGCGCATCGGAAGTAGTCCATTGAAGGTAGCCGATTTATGAAAAATTTAGTTTCAGCTGGCCTCGTGAGCACCCAAGCAATTGGTATTGCTAAACGCCAGCGCGTGTTCGACAAACTTTTTTATTTAGTAACGCAATTTTTTGCGCTATCGGTGTTGTTGGCCTTGCTTGGTATTATTGCTTCCCTCGTTGTCAACGCCTATCCTGCATTTCAACAGTTTGGCTTTGGATTTTTTACCACCGTAGAGTGGGACATTATTAATGGAGAGTTCGGTGGCGCAATCGCCATTTATGGAACTCTCATTACCTCGGTCATTGCGCTACTCATCGCGGTGCCACTCAGTTTTGGTATTGCCGTATTTTTGACTGAAATTTGCCCCAAGAGCCTGCGCCGTGCCTTAGGTACCGCCATTGAAATTCTGGCTGCTGTGCCATCGATTATTTATGGCATGTTTGGCCTCTTTATTTTTGCTCCATTATTTGCAGATTACATTCAGCCTGCTTTAGCAGCTACTTTGGGTCAGATACCAGGCTTTGGCATTCTATTTTCCGGTGCATTTAATGGCATCGGCATTCTCTGTGCCGGCCTGATTTTGGCGATGATGATTCTCCCATTTATTGCCTCGGTGATGCGGGACGTGTTTGAAATTGTCCCGCCGGTATTAAAAGAGTCAGCTTATGGTATTGGCTGCACAACATGGGAAGTGGTTCGCCATGTGGTCTTGCCCTATACCAAAACCGGCGTCATTGGCGGCATCATGCTTGGCTTGGGCCGGGCTCTAGGCGAAACCATGGCAGTTACCTTCGTGATTGGTAACGCCCATAAGCTCAAGGCCTCCCTTTTTGCCCCCGGTAATTCGATTGCCTCTACATTAGCCAACGAATTTGGCGAGGCAGAGATTGGAGCCCATTATTCCTCGCTATTCCTCTTGGGATTAGCGCTTTTTGCGATCACCTTTATTGTGTTGTCGCTGGCCAAAATCATGCTGATGCGCATGGAAGCCAATCAAGGAGCGAAGACCTAATGAGTAACGCCCAATTTAAAACTGATTCAGCCATTGCGCGGGGCATGGATCAAGCTCTCTTTAATAAACGGAAACGCGTCAATGCCATTGGCCTCACTTTGTCGCTGATCGCGATGAGCATCGGAATGGCATTTCTATTTTGGATTTTGTCGGTCTTGCTTTATAAAGGCTTGGCGGCAATTAGCCCTTCCTTATTCCTGCAGAGTACGCCAGCCCCCGGAACAGAGGGCGGTGGATTAGCCAATCCCATTGTCGGCAGCTTAATGATCGTAGGTGCTTGTACCTTTATTAGTACCCCGATCGGTATTTTGGCTGGTATTTACCTATCCGAGTACGGTAACAACAGTAAGTTTGCTGAAGTTACTCGCTTTGTGACCGACATTATGTTGTCGGCACCATCAATTGTGATCGGTTTGTTTGTTTATGCCATCGTGGTTTATCAAGTGAAGCACTTTTCGGGGTGGGCAGGCACGATCGCCTTGTCCTTAATTGCCATTCCGGTGGTAGTGCGCACCACTGAGAATATGCTGCGTTTAGTGCCTTTGACGCTCCGGGAGGCCGCTTATGCATTAGGAGCGCCAAAGTGGAAGGTAGCGCTGAGCATTACCCTAACCGCTGCGAAGAGCGGCGTCATCACTGGAATCTTATTGGCATTGGCTCGTGTGAGCGGTGAAACTGCGCCGCTCTTGTTTACGGCATTGAATAACCAATTCTTCTCCACCAATATGAACGCGCCTATGGCGAACTTGCCAGTGGTGATCTTCCAGTTTGCAATGAGTCCATATGACAACTGGATCAACTTAGCTTGGGGTGGGGCGCTCTTGATTACATTTGCTGTATTAGGACTCAATATATTGGCTCGAGTAGTGTTTCGTGAAAAGGTAAAAGTATGACCATGATGAGAACAGTAATGCATGCTGGTTCTGCAGAGGTGAGTGCAGCGGTGGCAGAGCGTGCCGATGCGGCAGCTCCAATCACTGCCCTTGAAATTCGGGATCTCAATTTCTTTTATGGTAGCTTTCAGGGCCTCAAAGATATCAATCTTGACATCATCGAAAAGAAGGTTACTGCGTTTATTGGCCCATCGGGTTGCGGTAAATCGACGCTGTTGCGCACCTTGAATCGGATGTATGACCTCTATCCAGGTCAGCGTGCTGAAGGCCAAATAAACTTCTATGGCGAGAACATCCTCGCCCAAGGCAGCGACGTGAATTTATTGCGCTCACGCATTGGGATGGTTTTTCAAAAACCAACCCCGTTTCCAATGTCCATTTATGAAAATATTGCCTTTGGCGTACGCCTATATGAACGTCTATCTAAGGCAGAGATGGATGAGCGAGTGGAGTGGGCACTCAGCAAGGCAGCGCTATGGAATGAGGCCAAAGACAAGCTCAATCAAAGTGGCCTATCTTTATCCGGTGGTCAGCAGCAGCGATTGTGCATTGCGCGCAGTGTCGCCGTTAAGCCATCCGTTCTGTTACTCGATGAACCAACCTCAGCGCTAGACCCGATTTCAACGGCAAAGATCGAAGAGTTGATTAACGAACTAAAAAAAGATTACACCATTGCGATTGTCACGCACAATATGCAGCAGGCAGCTCGGGTGTCGGACTTTACGGCATATATGTATTTGGGTGAGCTGATGGAATACGGTAAGACCGATGAAATTTTCATTAAGCCTAAGCGCAAAGAAACCGAAGACTACATTACAGGCCGTTTTGGCTAATCAGGAGATCATATGCAAGATAAACACTTATCATCGCAATTTGACGAGGACCTAAACTCCTTATGTGCAAAGTTATTGCAAATGGGTGGTGTGGTGGAGCAGCAAATTGACATCGCCATGCGCGCTTTCTCAGAAATGAATTTAGATTTATGCAATCAAGTTGTTGAGCGTGAAAAGACGGTAAATTCACTCGAAGTTGAAATTGATTCAGCATGCGTCGAGCTGATTGCACGGCGTCAGCCTACGGCGCGCGACTTGCGCCTGGTGATGGCAATATCCAAAGCCATTACCAATTTAGAAAGAGCGGGCGACGAGGCTGAGCGAGTAGCGAAACGAACCCGCCGCATCATTAACGAAGCCGGAAACTTCAAGATAAATGCCGCAGAGATTAAATTATCCGGTCAGATGGCGATTGATTTGCTGCGCCAAAGCTTAGATTGCTTTGCCCGTCTCGATGCCGTTGCTGCGGTAAAGGTAGTGCAGGATGATAAGCAGATTGATGAAGAATTCCGCGGCTTTGTGCGTAAGTTGATTACGTATATGGCCGAAGATCCCAAGATGATTTCAACTGGCCTCGATCTTCTCTTCATTGCGAAGGCGATTGAGCGCATTGGCGATCACGCTAAGAATATTGCAGAGTTTGTGATTTACATCGTGAAGGGCGCTGATGTGCGGCATGTGCCACAAGACGATTTAATTCGCGAAGCCCATAAATAAGAGCCATGCCCCAGCATATTCTGGTTGTTGAAGATGAGCCGTCGATTGCCGAGCTCATTTCAATCAATTTAACCCATGCTGGATATGCCGTATCGCGGGCTTTGCAGGCCGATGAGGCCCTATTATTGTTGCGCAATACAAAACCTGACTTGGTCATCTTAGACTGGATGATGCCTGGTAAATCGGGCGTGCAATTTGCGCGTGAGCTCAGGTCAAATCCATTAACGCAAGCCATTCCGATTCTG
>CALRRC020000129.1:0-4063 GCA_943370515.1 Erythrobacter sanguineus
AGGCCGGCATTCCTGGCATCGCCGGCATTGATACGCGTAAGCTGACCCGTTTGCTGCGGGATAAGGGCGCACAGTCGGGCGCGATTGTGGCTGGCAAGATCGGCGATGATCCTGCAGCTCTCAGTGCCAGAGCCCTTGAGTTAGCCAAGGCATTTCCAGGCATGAGTGGCTTAGACCTAGCGCAGGTTGTTAGCACTAAAACCGCATACCCGTGGCGCGAAGCCGAGTGGGACTTGCACGGCCCCGATGGCAAACCCGCTTACCGTAGCCTCGATACCAAAAAACCCATCAAGAAAGTGGTGGCGTATGACTTTGGCGTCAAGCGCAATATTTTGCGCATGCTCACCGAGCGCGGTTGCGAATTAACCGTGGTGCCAGCTAAAACCACAGCCGCAGAAGTTCTGGCCATGAAACCCGATGGGGTGTTTTTCTCCAATGGACCTGGCGATCCTGGTCCTTGTGATTACGCGATTACTGCCGCAAAAGAAATCATCGAGAAGGGCGTTCCCACCTTCGGCATCTGTTTGGGCCATCAAATTATGGGTTTAGCTGCTGGCGCGAAGACCCTGAAAATGAAATTCGGTCACCACGGCGCTAACCACCCAGTAAAAGATTTGGATAGCGGGCGGGTGGCGATTACGTCCCAGAACCATGGATTTGCAGTCGATGCCAAGACCTTGCCCAGCAATGTACGGGTAACCCACGTATCTCTTTTTGACGGTTCGCTGCAGGGCCTCGCGTGGACAGACAAGCAGGCCTTTTGCTTTCAGGGGCATCCCGAGGCATCGCCCGGACCCCACGACATCGCTTACTTATTCGATCACTTTATGGACTTAATGCATGGCGCTCCAACCAGTAAACAAGGAGGCAAGTAATGCCTAAGCGGAGCGACATTAAAAGCATCCTGATTATTGGCGCAGGCCCGATTGTGATTGGTCAGGCGTGTGAATTTGATTACTCCGGGGCGCAAGCATGTAAAGCACTGCGCGATGAGGGCTATAAAGTTATTTTGGTCAACAGCAATCCCGCAACCATCATGACTGATCCCGAGATGGCCGATGTAACCTACATTGAGCCGATTACATGGGAAGTGGTTGAGCGCATTATTGCGACGGAAAAACCCGATGCCATATTGCCGACCATGGGCGGTCAAACGGCACTCAATTGCGCCTTGGATTTACACCGCCATGGCATTCTCGAAAAATACGGTTGCGAATTAATTGGTGCATCTCCTGAGGCGATTGATAAAGCAGAAGACCGTCAAAAGTTTAAAGATGCGATGACCAAGATTGGTCTTGGCTCTGCTAAATCGGGTATAGCGCATTCGATGGATGAAGCCATCGCAGTACAACAACGCATTCAGCAAGAAACCGGCAGCGCTGGCTTCCCCGTAGTGATTCGCCCCTCATTCACGATGGGCGGCTCGGGTGGCGGTATTGCGTACAACCGCGAAGAGTTCGAAGAAATCTGTAAGCGCGGTTTAGAACTTTCACCCACCGGCGAGCTCTTGATTGAAGAGTCGCTGCTGGGTTGGAAAGAGTTTGAGATGGAAGTAGTACGTGACCGTGCCGACAATTGCATCATCGTCTGCTCGATCGAGAATTTAGATCCGATGGGCATTCATACGGGCGACTCGATTACGGTTGCGCCCGCTCAAACCCTGACGGATAAAGAGTATCAGTTGATGCGGAATGCATCGATTGCGGTGCTACGTGAAATTGGTGTGGATACCGGCGGATCGAACGTGCAATTCTCGATCAATCCAGTTGATGGCCGCATGATCGTGATCGAGATGAACCCGCGTGTTTCACGGTCGTCTGCCTTAGCATCCAAGGCGACTGGCTTTCCGATTGCAAAAGTCGCCGCAAAATTAGCGGTAGGCTACACCTTAGATGAGTTGCACAACGACATTACCGGTGGCGCTACTCCAGCTTCGTTTGAGCCATCGATTGATTATGTCGTAACGAAGATTCCCCGTTTTGCATTTGAGAAGTTTCCTCAGGCAGATTCGCGCTTGACGACGCAAATGAAATCCGTTGGTGAGGTGATGGCCATTGGCCGCACCTTCCAAGAGTCCTTTCAGAAAGCCTTGCGTGGCCTTGAGGTTGGCGTTGACGGTCTAGATGAGCGCTCAACTGATTTAGAAGACATCATTCAGGAAATTGGTGAGCCAGGCCCTGATCGTATTTGGTATTTGGCCGATGCATTCCGCATGGGCATGGGCCTAGATGAGATCTATGAAGAAACCAAAGTCGATCCTTGGTTCTTAGAGCAGATTGAAGAGCTCATCTCGATTGAAAATACATTAAAGCAACATACGATTGATGGTTTGTCTGCGGATGAGTGGCGCTTTTTAAAGCAAAAAGGATTTTCGGATCGTCGCTTGGCCAAGCTACTGAAGGTCGATGCAGCATCCGTTCGTGCCGCGCGCCACCGCCTGAAGGTATTCCCAGTTTATAAGCGGGTCGATACCTGCGCCGCTGAGTTCGCCACGAATACGGCGTATATGTATTCAACCTACGAAGCAGAACACGGCGAATGTGAATCGCAGCCAACGAATCGCGACAAGATCATGGTGCTTGGCGGCGGACCGAATCGCATCGGCCAAGGCATTGAATTTGATTACTGCTGCGTGCATGCTGCTCTTGCCATGCGCGAAGACGGTTACGAAACCATTATGGTCAACTGCAACCCCGAGACCGTATCGACGGACTACGACACATCGGATCGTTTGTACTTTGAGCCTTTGACATTAGAAGATGTTCTGGAGATCGTAGCCAAGGAAAAACCCAAGGGTGTGATCGTGCAGTACGGTGGTCAAACACCGCTCAAACTAGCCTTGGATTTAGAGGCTAACGGTGTTCCCATTATTGGTACATCCCCGGACATGATTGATGCGGCTGAAGACCGCGAGCGCTTCCAAAAACTATTGCATGCCTTGGATCTACGCCAGCCACCCAACCGGACTGCACGCACCGAAGACGAGGCCTTGCGACTGGCCGATGAAATTGGTTACCCCTTGGTAGTGCGTCCATCCTATGTGCTGGGCGGTAGGGCAATGGAAATCGTGCACGATGGCCGTGATTTAGAGCGTTATATGCGCGAAGCAGTCAAGGTATCGCATGACTCACCAGTGTTATTGGACCGCTTCTTAAATGACGCAATTGAATGCGATGTGGATTGCATTAGCGATGGCGAGACCGTTTTTATTGGCGGCGTGATGGAGCATATCGAACAGGCTGGAGTGCACTCCGGCGACTCAGCATGTTCGTTACCGCCGTATTCCTTATCAGAAGCCACCGTTGATGAAATCAAACGCCAAACGGCAGCCATGGCCCGAGGCCTCAATGTCGTTGGTTTGATGAACGTGCAGTTTGCGATTCAGAATGTCGATGGCAACGATGTGATTTATGTCCTGGAAGTGAATCCCCGCGCATCGCGGACCGTACCGTTTGTATCGAAGGCGACCGGTTTGCAATTAGCGAAGATTGCCGCGCGTTGCATGGTGGGTCAGACCTTATCCAAACAAGGCATTACACGCGAAGTCATTCCGCCGTATTTCTCGGTCAAGGAAGCGGTCTTTCCATTTAATAAATTCCCTGGCATTGATCCCATCTTGGGGCCTGAAATGCGCTCCACGGGCGAGGTGATGGGGGTTGGTAAAACCTTCGGTGAGGCTTTGTTTAAGTCGCAACTGGGCGCTAGTATCAAGCTTCCCAAAACTGGCACAGTGGTATTGACCGTGAAAGACAGCGACAAAGGTAAAGCAGTTGCCGTAGCGCAGCTTTTGCATGAGCTCGGCTTTCCGATGGTTGCAACCAAGGGCACCGCCGCAGCGATTGCGGCTGCCGGTTTGCCGGTGCGCGTAGTCAATAAGGTGAAAGACGGCAGGCCTCACATCGTTGACCTCATTAAAAACCGGGAAATTTCACTGGTCTTTACGACCGTCGATGAGACCCGCACTGCGATTGCGGATTCACGTTCGATTCGAACCAGCGCCCAGGCCAATGGCGTTACTTACTACACCACGATCAGTGCAGCACGGGCCGTGATGGATGGCCTG
>CALRRC020000130.1:0-4062 GCA_943370515.1 Erythrobacter sanguineus
GGCAACTTTTCCAGCGATCATGACATCGGTAGCGCGCTTAATCGCATCAACCAAAGATTCGCGGCAGCCATACAAATTATCAAACTTACTCTTGGTAACCGAATCATTCACGTTAATTGCAGGGAAAGCCAATTCGCCTTTAGCAAACATTTGATACAAACGATGCACACCGGTAGTTGTCTCTTCCGTAACGCCTTCAACCTTGGCAAGGCGTGTGGAATACCACGTTGGATCAATCGCCAGCTTGCTCTTAATGGTCGAGAACAAAATAGTTTCTTCTTCGCTGCTGGGGTTACTCAAGACTGCTTGGTCTTTTTCTGCCTTTGTACCCAAGTGCAGCAGTAATGTTGCATCACCACCGTCATCCAAAATCATATTGGTGAAGCCACTATCTGCCCACTCAAAAATGCGGTGCGTGTAATCCCAGTACTGCTCTAAGGTCTCGCCTTTAATTGCAAATACGGGAGTGCCGTTGGCGGCAATCGCTGCGGCAGCATGATCTTGCGTTGAGAAAATATTGCAGGATGCCCACTGCACTTTCGCGCCCAATGCTTCAAGCGTCTCAATCAGCACTGCCGTTTGAATCGTCATGTGCAGTGAACCCGTAATGCGGGCGCCGCGCAGTGGCTGCGTTGCTGCGAACTCATCGCGAATCGCAACCAGTCCTGGCATTTCGGTTTCGGCAATGGCAATTTCTTTGCGGCCAAAATCAGCCAAGGTGATGTCGGCGATTGCGCAGTGTTTTGCTACAAAATCATTTAAGTTGAAATCAGATGCGGTATTCATTCATGCTCCAGCTAAGGACGGATCAATGCTGGGGCAAGAAAACTCGCCAACCATTGAGCCATGGGTTAGCGAGCGCAGTTGCAAAAAGCAAATTCCTGTTCGGATCTTGCCCCCTCAAGCCTGGGGAATCATTGGTTCGCAATGTTCCTTGCAACGCTCCTTGAGAGTATGGCGAAATTGTAATCAATTTCGCCAGATACAGCTTAACAACGGCTATGTAGGGGTAGAAAGCCCCTTACAGGCCTGCTGCTGCACGTAAGGCTGGCGCCTTATCGCACTGCTCCCAGGTAAATTCTGGCTCTTCACGACCAAAGTGACCATACGCCGCGGTTTTACGGTAAATCGGACGCAGTAAGTCGAGCATTTTGACAATGCCCTTCGGACGCAGATCAAAGTGCTCTGCAACTAAAGCAGCAATCTTTTCATCCGGAATCTTGCCGGTTCCAAAGGTGCTGACCATGACGGATGTTGGCTTTGCTACACCAATCGCATAGGAGATCTGAATCAAGCAACGCGTTGCTAAACCAGCCGCAACGACGTTTTTCGCTACGTAACGACCGGCATAGGCTGCAGAGCGGTCAACCTTCGATGGATCCTTGCCTGAGAATGCGCCACCGCCGTGGGGTGCTGCACCACCGTAGGTGTCCACAATAATTTTCCGACCAGTTAATCCGCAGTCACCCTGCGGTCCACCAATTACAAAGCGACCGGTTGGGTTTACCAAATACTTGATGTCGCCCTTGATTAGATGGGCTGGCAAGACGGGCTTAATGATTTCTTCAATCACTGCTTCCCGTAATTTCTCAAGAGAAATGTCTTCATCGTGCTGCGTTGATAAAACCACGGTGTCGATTGAGTCAGGCTTGCCGTTTACATAACGCAGCGTCACCTGTGACTTTGCATCTGGGCGTAGCCACGTTAAGCGGCCATCGCGGCGCAGCTGGGACTGGCGCTCAACCAAGCGGTGCGACAGGTGAATCGGCAAAGGCATGAGCTCTGCAGTTTCATCGCAGGCATAACCAAACATCAGACCTTGATCACCGGCACCCTGGTCCAAACCATCGTCGTGTGCCTTGTCTACGCCCTGCGCAATGTCTGGGCTCTGCTTGTCGTAAGCGACCAAGACAGCGCAGCCTTTGTAGTCGATACCGTAAGCAGTGTTGTCATAGCCGATTTCACGCAAGGTATTGCGTGCGACTTGGATGTAATCCACGTTAGCGTGGGTTGTAATTTCGCCTGCAAGAACAACTAAGCCGGTGTTGCAAAGCGTTTCTGCTGCAACTCGAGCCTTTGGATCTTGGGCCAAAATAGCGTCCAAAATCGCATCGGAGATTTGGTCTGCAACTTTATCGGGGTGGCCTTCAGAAACCGATTCTGAGGTGAAGAAATAATCATTTGCCATTGCGTTTTTCCTTTAAAAATTAACACGATCAGTAGGACAACTCGACGTGCCAGGAACCACAACGGCGACGCTTTAGCAGACTTTTTAATCGCCCCGCAAGTTGTCTTAACTCGGCGATGTGAGGATTCTATCCGAACTTTGTTAATTGGGCAAAATTCAGAATTAACCTGATCCTTTAAGGGATTGAATATGATGATGGGGTGCGCACCCTACTTTTTAAGCTCATGCTCCACACCATTGCAGCGATGCCGCTAGGTTTTGCGCAGGTCATTGGGGGCGCGCTGGGTTTACTTGCGTTTATTGGATCGAAGCACTATCGCAGCCTTTTTAAGCAACATTACCTTTCTGCTGCGACGCAAAATCACTTTCCGGTACGTATTTGGTCGGCGGCCCGCGCCTCCGGAATGCTGTTCTCAGATAGCTTATGGATATGGCGTAATCCCAGCAAAGCCCTGTCTTTGACTGAAATTAGCAACTGGGAGGTAGTTAAGGGGGCAATCAATGAGGGTCATGGTTTAGTCATGCTCACACCCCATTTCGGTGGCTTTGAAATTATTCCCCGCGTACTCGCACAGCACTTTCCGGCCACCATCCTGTATCGGCCAGCACGGCAAGACTGGCTAAACGATGTTATCGAGGGCGGTAGAGCCTATCCTAATATGCATTTTGTACCAACAAACCTGCAAGGGGTACGTCAAATGACCCGGGCACTGACACGAGGAGAGGCCATTGGCATTCTTCCGGATCAAGTACCCAGCGGCGGCGATGGCATGTGGGCTTCTTTTTTTGGGCGTCCAGCCTACACAACCACCCTGCCAGCACGCCTTGCCAATCGGCACCATACGCCTGTAGTGATGTTTACTGCCAAACGCAAGGTACTTGGCCAAGGCTGGCTCATGCAAGCAACTCGCCTTGATGCCTTCTCGGAAGATCCGAGCGTATCGTGTGCCCAGCTGAATAAAGCGATCGAGGCGGCAATCTTAATCGCGCCCGAGCAGTTTATTTGGGCCTACAACCGCTTTAAACACCCGCTTGGGGCAGAGCCACCACCACAATAGATTGAATTTGAGATGACCTGGTTCCAAACCATCTTTAATTTTTTAGCGCTCAGCCTCTTGCGCTTGTTTGCCTTTTTGCCCTATGCCCTCATTGTTCCGATTGGCTATGGTTTGGGCTGGTTGGCAGCGCATATTCCGAACGAGCGTGCGCACGTTGTGAAAACGAATCTACGACTCTGCTTTCCGTCTTTATCTGATGATCAAATCAACGCCCTTGCACTAGAGCACTGGAAACTATTTGGTCGCAGCGTGATTGAGCGTAGCCGGATTTGGCTCGGCACTGGCGAGCAAATTCGGGCAATGGTCGAAATTGAATCCGCAATACCACTCGGCGATCGTAAGCCAAGACTGTTAATCAATCCGCATTTCGTTGGTTTAGAAGGGGGCTTCATGGCCCTCTCCGTGATGGCAAAAGAACGTGGCTGGATGGGCGGCGCCGGACTTTACCAAAAAATGAAGAACCCATTTTTTAATCAAAAGATGATTGAGTGGCGCAATCGCTTTGGTGGCAAGTCGATTGAGCGGCAAAGCCGTCTGCGCGATCTGATTCGAGAAATCCAAACTGGGAATTTCATCTTCATTGCGCCAGACATTGATCTGGGACCACGCGATTCGGTGTTTGTTCCTTTTTTTGGCATTCAGACCAGCACCATTACGTCGGTATCGCGCCTGGCCCAATTGAGTGGCGCAGAGGTCTGCTTGATGACGACTACCTTAAATGCGAATCGCAGCGGCTATGTTTGCCGTATTAGTGCGCCACTGGAAAACTTCCCAAGCGATAATCCAAGTGACGATGCTGCCCGCCTCAATCAATGC
>CALRRC020000131.1:0-4062 GCA_943370515.1 Erythrobacter sanguineus
CAAGATGGGTACCGTAATCGCATCATAGTGATTCCACAATGCCATTTCCCCGGCTTTCGCTAAAACGGGATTCACTGCCGCAAACGGAATCACAATATTCGGGTCGTAATGCAGTGACCAGACGTCATTTACTTCTTGCAAAAGCGGGCCATTTAAGCGCTCCCACTCTTCTGGCGTGTGCGAACCAAAGCTGGCGCAGATCCGGTTGAGAACTGTCAAGGCCTCTGTGCGATTGGAATAAGCAAAGGGTTGGCCCACATACGAACTTAAACGCTTGAGTGATTCAGGCTCAATCCGCGGACCCACATCATTGATGAGTATTCGGCGTATCGGTGAGTCGGGCATACCGGCATACACCATGCCAATCAGGCCGCCCATAGAGGTTCCAAACCAATCTACCGACGTGACATTTAAACGCGCCACCAGGGTAGTCATATCGGCGACATACTGAGGGATGCCGTAGAGCATGGGGTTTTCTAAAAAATCCGAATCACCTCGCCCAACCACATCGGGGCAGACGACGTAATAATCCTTGCACATGGCCTCAGCCAAAGTTCTAAAGTCACTGCCCCGGCGCGTGAGGCCATGCACGCAGAGCAATACTCGTGGATTGGAAGGATCACCCCAGGTGTGATACGCCATGCGATGTAGGCCGCTGGCATTGCTACTGGCGCACTCAACATAAAACCGCTCGCCGTGATGTATTGGTTTTGACGCTGGCGCTGATGCTGGTGCTGCATTGTTGACAGCATTGTCGTCTTCCTGCAGGTCAGATACCAGCTCCGGCTGCAAGGTCACATGATCAATGCCATGGCGCTCTAAGAGCATCGCATTAATGCGACGCATGAGCGCCGGCCATTGACGCAATGAATCAACTTCAATGTGCCCAATTAAGGCAGGCTGATTGGGCGACATCTCCCACACATGTAAATCATGGACGGCACGTACGCCTTTGACGGCATGGAGGTCTTTGCCAACTGCAATGTAGTCAATGCTCAGTGGCACTCCCTCCATCAAAAAGTGATAGGACTCTTTGAGAATGGCGAAGGTTGATTTCAGAATCAATAAGGCTACTAAGATCGAGAGCCAAGCATCGATTTCCATCCAGCCTGAAAAGTAAATGACAATGCCGGATACCAAAGCAGCAATGGATCCGAGCAGATCACCCATGACGTGTACCAGGGCAGCGCGTGTATTGACGCTCTTTTTGTCCCGCGACAATATCGCCGCCACAATCAGATTCATCACGAGGCCAATGGCAGCAACAATCGCTACCGTCATTCCATCGACGATGTGCGGCGTATAAAAACGCGTAATCGCCTCGCCAACAATCCAAGCGACAAGCGCCAGCATTGCAATCGCATTCACAAACGCGGCTAAAGCCTCGGCCCGACCAAAGCCAAATGAATGGCGTGCCGATGGGGGGCGGCGTGAAACAATTTGAGCAAAGAGAGCAAGGCCAAGCGCGGCGGCATCGGTCACCATGTGCGCCGCATCGGAAAGTAAGGCAAGTGATCCGGCTAGGTAGCCCGCAATCGCCTCAACAACGGCAAAGGAAAAGGTAATCGCTAGCGCTATTCCGAGCAGGGATGCGTTGGAGGTCTCACGCCGGTGGGAATGCGCGGCATCGCCGCGCTTATGGATGTGCAACAGGCTGTACTGATCAGCGTCGCTTACTGGTGTTACTTGAGGAGGGGGAGAACGGGGATCAACCATAGTTGATCCCATTATTTCACTAAATCAAAACCCTGTAACGTCTACTGGCGCACCCGTTTTGGCAATGATCTCTTCTTTTGTAACGCCAGGAGCCAACTCCACTAGCTTTAAACCCTTCGGAGTGATGTCCAGCACGCCTAAATCGGTGATGATGCGATTAATTACACCCAATCCGGTCAGGGGCAATGTGCATTTAGGCAATATCTTGATCTCTTCGGTGCCGTCTTTTTTCTTGGCAACGTGCTCCATCAAGACCACGACATGCTTAACACCAGCTACTAAATCCATTGCGCCGCCCATGCCTTTGACCATCTTGCCCGGAATCATCCAGTTGGCTAAATCGCCATGCTCGCTGACTTGCATCGCACCCAAAATAGCAATGTTGATTTTTCCACCTCGAATCATCCCGAAAGAGTCTGCTGAAGAAAAAATAGCCGAGCCCGGTATCAAGGTAATGGTTTGCTTTCCCGCATTAATCACATCGGCATCCACCTCTGCTTCAGTCGGAAAAGGGCCAATGCCCAATAAACCATTTTCCGATTGCAGCCAAACTTCCATGTCTTTAGGAACATGGTTAGCAACCAAGGTCGGCATACCAATGCCGAGGTTAACGTAAAAACCATCTTGCAATTCTTTGGCAGCGCGTGCTGCCATCTCATCTCTATTCCACGGCATCTTCTTTTCCTTTAAGCGGCTTGTGTCAGTGTGCGTTGCTCAATCCGCTTTTCGGGATTGGCATTGAGCACGAGGCGAGTCACATAAATACTGGGGGTATGAATTTGATCTGGATCGAGCTCGCCGTTTTCCACAATCTCTTCCACTTCCGCAATCGTTACTTTGCCAGCCATCGCAACCACTGGATTGAAATTGCGCGCAGTGTAGCGGTAGACCAAATTACCCGCACGATCGGCCTTCCACGCCTTCACTAAGGAAACATCAGGAATCAATGCGCGCTCTAAAATGTAATCTTCACCATCAAAGGAGCGCACGTCCTTGCCTTCGGCAACCAGCGTACCGACGCCCGTCTTGGTGAAAAATCCCGGAATACCGCAACCCCCTGCCCGCAACCTTTCAGCCAGGGTACCTTGGGGTGTAAATTCCAATTCCAGTTCACCTGCCAAATACTGGCGCTCAAATTCTTTGTTCTCGCCCACATAGGATGCGATCATTTTTTTGACCTGGCGCGATTCCAATAACAAGCCAAGGCCAAAGCCATCGACGCCAGCATTGTTTGAAATGGCCGAAAGGTTTTGTACGCCCAGCTCACGGACTGCAGCAATCAAGGCCTCGGGAATGCCGCAAAGGCCGAAGCCACCGACCCCAATGGTCTGGCCATCTTTTAATACACCGCGCAATGCCTCGATTGCCGATGGGTACGTCTTATTCATGGGCTTTTGTCCTAAAAAGTATGCAAAAGTGGAAAAACACAATCATACCCTTAGAGCCCCCTTTAGCCCTTAGAGAGGAGGCCGTTCATTCCAGGCGCCCTTCAAGGCAAATGCCTGCAATCCCCAAATCGGAGCGCGGAATGGAACTAAACTAATGCCATGACTGAATTTTCTGCAAATAACACCGCCGTCCGCGAGGCAATGGAATACGACCTGGTGATTGTCGGCGGCGGCCCGGCTGGGCTATCGGCCGCAATCCATGCAAAACAGCTCGCCGCCAGCCGTAATCGCGAGATTAGCGTTTGCGTTCTCGAAAAAGGCTCTGAAATCGGCGCCCATATTCTGTCAGGGGCGGTCATGGATCCCCGAGCCCTCACCGAATTATTTCCTGACTGGAAAGAACGGGGGGCGCCGTTAAACACGCCCGTCAGCGCAGATCAGTTTCTTTTTTTAACCGAGGAAAAATCCTACCGCTTCCCCAATTGGATTTTGCCGGAGTGTTTTAAAAACGAGGGCAATTACATCATTAGCCTCGCTCACCTCACCCGTTGGCTCGGCGAGCAAGCAGAAGCGCTCGGCGTGGATGTATTTCCTGGCTTTGCCGCAGCAGAGATTCTATATAACGAACACGGTGCGGTACGAGGCGTTGCGACAGGTTCCATGGGCATTACAAAATCAGGCAAGCCCGGCGATCACTTTCAGCTTGGCATGGAACTGCTTGCGAAGTACACCCTCTTTGCTGAGGGAGCCCGAGGCCATTTAGGCAAGCAACTAATGCAGCGCTTTGATTTAAATCGAGGCCGTGATCCGCAAAGTTATGGCCTTGGCATTAAGGAACTCTGGGAGGTAAAGCCGGAGCAACATCACCCTGGTCTGGTGGTACACACCGCAGGGTGGCCGCTCGATGCGCAAACCTATGGCGGCTCCTTCCTGTATCACTTTGTAACGAATTTAGTGG
>CALRRC020000132.1:0-4051 GCA_943370515.1 Erythrobacter sanguineus
ATGGCTTGCCTGTGATCAAAGGTCAATATGGCACCAAGGATGGTCGTTATTCCGTCAAGGTGGGTACGATTCAGCATCCGACGGAATTTCTTAAAAGTCCCCTTGAAAGCGCGCGGCTTGGCCCTAGCATGATGCGCAGCGCTGAAAAAGGCGAGCTTTACGAACAACTTCCAGAAGCCGCCCAAAGCCAGGCTCAGGCGCCCGCAACTGCGAGCCCAAGCGATACAATAAGTGCAGCGGCAGATGGTTTAGTCCCCGATGGCCAATAAAGCACCGAGAAAGCACAGAATAAGGAATCACCATGGCTGAAAATGACAACGATTTAGCGAAATCAATGACGAGCGCCGATGTATCCGGCTCCTTGCGTAAAGCCACCTTTAATAATTTAGAGGAGGGTACACGAGCTAATCCCGATTTCAATGAAATTGATCTCGTCATGGACGTACCCGTTCAGGTAACGGTGGAGCTAGGCCGTGCCAAAATGCAAATCCGCAACCTACTTAACCTAACCTATGGCTCGGTGATTGAATTAGACATTTTGGCGGGCGAGCCCCTTGAGGTTGTGGTGAATGGATGTTTAGTTGCGCAGGGCGAGGTTGTGATCGTGAATGACCGTTATGGTATTCGCTTGACTGACATCGTGACTCCAGCAGAGCGTCTGCGCAAAATTAATCGTTAATTGACATGGACTCCACGGTTGGAGGTATGTTGCTCTTCTCATTCATCTGGCTCGCGCTGGCGGCAGCGCTTATTTGGGTTGTCGCTTTCCTAGTCAAACGCGACGCTGCCATTCGGACCAGTAATCCCCATGTGATGATCTTGGCTCAGCAGGCACTGGGTCCGCGTGAGCGCGTCATTGTCCTCAATGTCTTAAATCGCATCTTAGTGGTAGGTCATACTCCGAGTCAGATTACCCTGATCACCGAGCTGGAGCCTGAGGACGTAGCCAATCTGAAACCGCAAGCAGCAAGTGCTGATTTTGCAAATAATTTGCGCCAGTTTGTGAAACGAAAATTGGGATGAAGCGAAAAATATTTTGGTACTCCGTTGGTCTGACAGCCCTTGTTGGGCTGTTTCCATTAGCGGTGTGGAGTCAGACCTTACCGCTTGTCACTGCTAAGGCAGGCGTTGGTGGCACGTCGTATGCCGTTCCGGTTGAAACGATCATCGCGCTGACCTCGCTGAGTTTTCTACCTGCTGCCTTGGTCTTGATGACCAGTTTCACCCGAATTTTGATAGTTCTTTCGTTGTTGCGTCAGGCCTTGGGCTTGACGACGATGCCTCCTAATATTGTCTTGATTGGACTATCATTTTTCCTGACCTTATTCATCATGAACCCAGTCTTTGATTCCATTTATAAGAATGCATACCAACCGTACTCTGCCGGTAAGATGGGTTTCCCGCAAGCAGTAGAGGTTGGTGCCAAGCCTTTAAAAGAATTTATGCTCAAGCAGACGCGTAGGGATGACCTCAATCTGTTTGCCAAAATGTACGGTCAAAATATTGATACGCGTGAAGATGTGCCATTTACGGTTTTAATACCAGCGTTTGCTATCTCAGAGATCAAAACAGGCTTCTTGATTGGCTTTGTTATCTACCTCCCCTTTTTGGTCATTGACTTTGCGGTTGCCAGTATTTTGACTTCGCTCGGTATGGTGATGGTCTCGCCCATGATGTTCTCCTTGCCCTTAAAGCTGATTGTGTTTGCGTTGGCGGATGGTTGGGCGCTGTTAGCCACCTCGCTTGTACAAAGCTATATTAATTAGTTGCCATGGAAAGCGGAGTCATTATCGATTTGATTTACCAGGCCTTGAGAATGGCCGCAGTGTTGGCCGGCCCCATTTTGATGGCCTTGTTGATTGTGGGTTTGGTGATTGGTATTTTGCAGGCCGCAACCTCCGTTAATGAATCGACCGTTGCGTTTGTGCCGAAGGTGATTGTATTTGGTCTAGTGATCGTACTGATTGGTCCCGTCACCTTGGTTTTGTTCACCGACTACATTAAAGAGCTCTTTGCTCGCATACCGGGTTTGGTAAACTAATTTATGTTGACCATCACCGGTCTTCAAATTGAGCAGTACATGGCCATTTTCATGTTTGCCTCGATGCGGGTACTCGGGCTTTTCCTAACCATGCCCCTATTTGCCTTTCGGGCACTTCCCATGCGGTTTAGATTGATGGTAGCCCTTGCGTTTGCGGCGTACATGATGCCTGTCATTGCATCTGGATTAATTCCGAATCCTGGCAGCATTACCTTTTTTGCTTCGGTGATTGAGTTATGCATTGGTGCATTCATGGGCTTTGTAATTCGCGTTGGTTTTATGGTGATTGACGTCGCGGCAGAGATCCTTTCTTTTCAGGCTGGTTTTAGCTTTGCTTCGACCGCATTCCGAGATCCAGCCCTCGATTCAGGTTTAGTCGGTCAATTTTTAGGCCTCACTGTCATTGCCTTGGCCTTTTCTTTAAATGTTCATTTGGTTGTACTTGAAATTCTCTTAAATAGCTTTAAAACAATTCCGGCTGGGGTTTGGCCTGACGCGTGGTCATCAAAAGCAGTTTTGGATTTGGTAACCGCTTCGTTTCGTCTGGGATTAATATTGGCTATGCCGGTACTCTTGGTCTATATGATGTTTAACTTAACGCAGGCTTTTTTGAGCAGAACCAGCCCCCAAATGAATTTGTTTTCGGTGGGTTTTGCGGTGAGCATTCCCTTGGCTTTCTTGGTTATATTTATGATCCTCCCTGATTTAAAAATTGTATTGGAGCGCTCCCTCGAAAATCCACTGCAATTGATGCGCCAAGGCGTAGAGGTTCCCAATGCAAAATAATCGTATCGTTCATTTATCGGCGGCTTTCAGCCTATTCGCCATCAGTTCCGCCTGCTTTGCTCAAGCGTTGCCCACTTCTACAACGGGGTCTGAGACCGTCAGCATTTCAATTTTGACCCCAGAAGATGCTGCGCGGATTACGCAGAACTCACTTGGGCAGGTGCCAGTAGGCCCGGCAGATTGCGAGACCAAGTTCCCTTTTCCGCCAAGCATACAGCCTGATCCCTACGCTGAGAATGGCCAGGAGATTTGCAGGAAGTTGCAGATTCGTGGCCAACGCATGCAGTGTGAAGTCGAGTCCCTGTTGGCAGAAAAACCGGATACTAAAAGCACCGTTGGCTCCAAGATTGAGATGGCCGCATGGGCCCGTTGCAATCTAAAGGTAGCGTCTTTACTAGTTGAAGGCTATTACCTACCCGCCAGTGAAATTGAGCGCCGCTTGCAAATCTGCAGTGCTAATTTTTATGCTGATCCTGGAAAGTTACCTAAGCTTGGTCCGTACCAGCGTTTTTTAAGGTGGGCAACGAGCAATGACTTGACTCCGCCCCCAACGGATGCTGCGCTGGAAGTGGCCTTGAAGCAGTCCACCCCGCTCGAGAGCCATCAAGATGCAGCGGGCTTAATGAAGTGCGATTGGATGTTTTCGCGTAGCAGAAAGCCAGTGATTGATGTTCTACCCAGCCTTGGAAACACCGGTGCGGGAGATTTGCCTGCTGGATCCCCTGCAAAAAAAGCCGCTCCAAAGCGGTCGGTGCCATAAGTAGCAGCGGAGTGTCCGCAACGCATTGATTTATATAGCAATATAAACAGCATTTCTAAATTAGCCGTTACTATTACCATGAATACATATACCAAAATACCCCTCTCCTTACTGGCCATAATGCTGTCCTGCATGATGGTAGCGAATGCCACTGCTAGCGATACGCCTGCGGCGGCCAGCGCGAAGCCCAAAGCAGCGGCTGCCTCGGGACCAAGCGACGATGATCTCAGTAAAGCATTGCTGAATAAGATCAACAAAGGCTCTGGGGACATTGTGATTCGCACTGGGGATCTTCCTGCGGGCAATCCTCCGGCTCAGGCAAAGCCTGAAGCGAAGCCTGAAGTGAAGGCTGAAGCGAAGCCAAAGGTAGCGAAGGCGCCGGCTAAGCCGGTTGAAAAAGAGCCTATTGAGGTGGTTCAGTGGACTTATATGGATGGCCCTGGCGGACCAGAGAATTGGGGTAG
>CALRRC020000133.1:0-4041 GCA_943370515.1 Erythrobacter sanguineus
TCAGTCATGCGCCCAAATAAAATTAATCTAGCGGCGCTCGGTAATCAAGTGCCCCACATTCACTGGCATGTCATTCCACGCTTTGAGGATGATGCATTTTTTCCTGGATCGGCTTGGTCTAATCATCTGCGAGATACATCAGAGGCGACTTTAAAAATCCGCCGTCAGCAGGCCTTAGAGTTATCTAAAGCCGTTCGCGCCGCGATTGCTACGCTGTCCTAAATTAAATCAGTTGCTTTAAGGCCAGCAGGTATTTTTCAGGACTCAGTTGACCGCCATCCCGTTGGGATTCCCATAAGACCTGACCAAGGCACTCCATGATGCGGTGCTGTGCCTCGTGCTCAGAATCGAGTCGCTGCGCTAGAACGTTCGCGACATGGCGAATGCCTAGCGGTTGATCGATTGAGATCTGCTCACTAATCGATAGGTGCATCGACAGGTGTAAGAAGGGATTTGTCTCGCCACGCTCGGGCGTGTAATCTTGACTCAGTGCCGCTTCGCTATCGCCAAGTAAGGCATGGTACTCCGGGTGCTGCTCCATCCACCGGCCAGCTAGCGTTTCGAGCGGCGTCAAAATCGTATTGGCTTGCTTCTTCTGCCAGGTGTCGCAAAAGAAACGCCGGACTTCCTCTCGGCTTGGATTAAATAGCGCCACGAATTTGCCCTTTCCCCGTTTTGTGCCGGTAGCCACACAGTGGCTCGACAATGCATTGGGCGCATTCGGGTGATCGCGCCTTACAGACATAGCGCCCATGCAAAATAAGCCAGTGATGCGCATCAAGCAGATATTCTTTTGGAATGCGTTTGAGTAGCTGCTGCTCGACTTTCAGTACATCTTTTCCAGGGGCGAGGCCGGTGCGATTCGATACCCTGAAAATATGGGTGTCGACCGCCATGGTCGGCTCTCCAAACGCGGTATTCAAAACAACATTGGCTGTTTTACGACCTACTCCTGGCAGGGCCTCGAGTGCTTCACGGGTACGAGGAACTTCCCCGCCATGCTGCTCTAGCAAAATGCGACAGGTTGCTTGTAGGTTTTTTCCTTTGGTTCGAAAGAGGCCAATGTGCTGGATATAAGGCCTGACGCCTTCTTCACCTAAAGCCAGTAAGGCAGCAGGTGTGTTGGCGATTTTAAACAACTGACGTGTACCTTTGTTGACAGATATGTCGGTTGCCTGCGCTGAAAGCAAGACCGCAACCAGTAATTCAAAGGGCGAGCTGTACTCCAGCTCTGTTTCTGGATGGGGATTGTTGGCTTTCAGTTGGGCAAAAAAAGCAGTGCGCTGTTCGAGATTCATTTCGTATTGTTTTTTTCTGCAGCTAACTTTGCCCGTTCAATGGCTGCCGCAATGATTGCACGTTTACGCTCGGTTTCTTGCGCTTGATCTACCGATTGGTTTGCGGTGCCATCAGTCTCGTTGAGCGCCTTTAACTTGGCCTCCGCTTTTTTTGACAGGCGTAAATTGTTATCGCGCTCCTCGCGCTCTAGTCGATCTTCGCGTCGGTGGTAGCGTGCCCGAGATAGAACGGCCTGCTCAGCCGTCCATGCATCCCAGCCAGTACGACTTTCTGTCACCGCAACCATACTGATGCAATCAACTGGGCAGGGGGGTACACAAAGATCACAACCTGTGCACCACTCGGTAAGAACCACATGCATCTGCTTTGATGCACCCACAATCGCATCTACCGGACAGGCTTGTATGCAGAGGGTGCAACCAATACAGGTTTTGGGATCAATCAGGGCTACTGGCCGTGGCCGCTCGATGCCGCACTCGGGTTTAAGTTGAAGATGGGGTGGAAGTTGCCGCCCAGAAGCCATCAAGATAGAGCTGAGGCGCTTTATTCCTTCTGCGCCTCCGGGAGGGCAGCGGTTGGGAAGGATATCCTCATCGGCCATTGCCGCTGCGTAGGATCGGCAGTCGGGGTAACCGCACTTCGTACATTGGGTTTGAGGCAGTACACCATCGAGTTGATTGCAGAGTTCAACTGGATTCATGCGGTGTTTGTTGGCAATCAGTCAGAATTGCGAACTTAGTCACTCGCGAGCGCTGCTTTGGCTACCTTCTTTTTGGATGCCTTGGAAGTTTGCTCGTGCTCACGGATAAAGTCTTTAATGCGGGGGTAAACCTTTTCGCGCCAGCGACGGCCGGAAAAAATACCATAGTGACCAGCGCCAACTACTTCGTAATGGTCCTTGTGTTCGGCAGGTATGCCTTTGCACAATTTATGCGCTGCGCGGGTTTGGCCACTGCCAGAAATATCATCGAGCTCACCCTCGATGGTCAGAAGTGCCACATCGGTAATGTCATGGGGCTTGACTAACTTGCCAGAAACTTTCCAAGTACCGCTGGGTAGGGCATGTTCTTGAAACACGGTTTTGATGGTGTCTAAGTAGTACTTCGCATCCATATCCAAAACCGCGTTGTACTCATCGTAAAAACGAATATGGGCTTTTGCATCCAGCTCATCGCCACGCACCAAGTTCTGGAAAAAATCCCAATGGGATTGCATGTGGTTCCGTGGGTTCATTGCGATAAATCCCGTGTGCTGCAAAAATCCAGGATAGACTCGGCGACCCGCACCAGCATGAGGCTGAGGTACGTCATAGATAACGTGGCTTTCAAACCATTCGTAGGATTTTTTATCCGCCAAGGAGTTGACTGCAGTAGGCGATTTGCGCGCGTCGATCGGGCCACCCATCATGATCATGGAGGCGGGCGTTTCTTCACCCTTTGTTGCCATTAGAGAGACGGCACCTAGGGTTGGTACCGTAGGCTGGCAAACAGAGATCACGTGCAGATTTTTTGGACCGATGGTGCGAATGAATTCTTGAATGTAGTGAACATAATCATCGAGCCCAAATTCACCTTTGTCGGCCGGCACTGTTCGTGCATCCAGCCAATCCGTGATGTAGACTTTGTGGTCTTGCAGCAGGGTACGTACGGTATCGCGTAACAAAGTGGAGTGATGACCGGATAAGGGTGCAACCACCAACACGACCGGATCTTCTTTGAGCTTCTTGATAACTTCAATGTCATCCGAATAGCGCTTGAAGCGGATTAAATTGCAGAATGGTTTTTCGAGCGTGGTGATTTCGTGAATCGCAACGTCGCGTCCATGTGCCTTTACCGCACGGATTCCAAATTCGGGTTTTTTGTACTCTTTTCCGAGTCGGTGCAGTAATTCATAGCTTGCAGCAAAGCGCTCCGCCCCAGGCATTTTAGATAATGGATTGGATGCGTTGATAAACGTCTCTGATGCTGTTTGCGCCCACGAGCTCAATGGCTGAAGCAAGGCTTTTTGGAACTCGTACAGTTGATATAGCATGACGCCTCCTATAAAACCAGTGTAACCGCCTTTACGCTATGACGCGGGCAATTGCCTTAGCCACACGATCAATATTCTTGGTATTGAGGGCTGCAACGCAAATGCGACCGGTGGACAGGGCAAAAATACTGTCTTCCTTTTGCAGGCGTGCCACTTGTTCTGCAGTAAGTCCCGAATAGGAGAACATGCCGCGTTGTGACTCAATAAAACCGAAATCCTGTTTTGCGCCGTTGGCGGCTAAGCGGACAACCAGCTCATGGCGCATGGTCTTAATGCGATCACGCATGTGTGCGAGCTCATCTTCCCACTGCTGACGCAGGCTAGGGTTATTGAGTACCGCAGCCACAATTGCGCCACCATGGGTTGGTGGATTGGAGTAATTCGTGCGAATCACGCGCTTGAGTTGCGAGAGTACGCGTGCGGACTCATCTCGGCTTTGGGTCACGATGGACAGTGCACCTACACGCTCGCCATACAGCGAGAATGATTTTGAAAAGGAGCTGGAAACAAAAAAGGACATGCCTGATTCAGCAAACAGCCGCGCAGCAAGCCCATCCTCTTCAATGCCTTGAGCAAAACCTTGATACGCCATGTCTAAGAATGGAATGAGATCACGCTCACGGCAGATCTCAATCACCTTAAGCCACTGTTCTTTATTGAGGTCCGCGCCAGTGGGGTTATGGCAGCAGACATGCAGCACAACTAGGGTGC
>CALRRC020000134.1:0-4038 GCA_943370515.1 Erythrobacter sanguineus
TTGTTTAATTGAGGCAGGCCCAAAAGATAGCTCGCCGTGGATACACCTACCGATTGGGTATGGGAAAACCATGTGGGATCCAAAGGTCAATTGGAAATTTGAAACAGAGCCTGATCCTGGAATGAATCAGCGCAAGATTTACTGGCCCCGCGGGAAGTGTTTGGGCGGCTCAAGCTCGATCAATGGCTTAATCTTTATTCGCGGACAAAAAGAAGACTACGACGGCTGGAAAAATCTTGGCAATACCGGCTGGGGCTGGGATGATGTTCTGCCCTATTTTAAAAGGGCGGAAGGCAATGATCGCTTAGGTGAGCCGCTCCACTCCAAAACCGGCCCCCTGAAGGCGTCATCCATTCCCAAAAAACATCCGCTGGTAGAGTCGTTTATCAAAAGTGCAGTCAATTTGGGCGTACCCGAAACAGATGACTTTAATAACCTCACGCAAGAAGGCGTGGGCTACTATCAACTGTCGACCCATAAAGGCTTACGCTGCAGCACTGCAGTAGCCTACTTAAATCCAGTCAAACAGCGCAGCAATCTAACCATATTGACGGATAGTCAGGTAATGCGGATCGTCTTTGAAGGGCGCCGCGCAGTTGCTATCGAATTAATGCGTGACGGTCAAAAGCAAGTTATTAGAGCCAATAAAGAAATTATCTTGAGTGCTGGAGCCCTGCAATCGCCTCAACTATTGCAGCTATCCGGCATTGGTCCAGCAGCACTCTTACGCGAATTTAATATCCCGATCATTCAGGATCTTCCTGGTGTTGGTGAAAACCTGCAGGATCACCTGCAATACCGCTTAATTTACGAACTAAATCAACCGATATCAACCAACGTCCAGCTCTCATCGCTTTTTGGCAAACTCAAAATTGGTCTTGATTGGTTACTGTTTCGGGGCGGCCCCCTTTCTATTGGGATTAATCAAGGCGGACTGTTCACTAAAGTGATGGAATCGTCGTCAACCCCAGACATTCAGTTCCATATGGCAACCCTGTCAGCCGACATGGCAGGCGGAAATGTGCACCCCTTTCCAGGCTTCACCATGTCGGTTTGTCAATTAAGGCCCGAGTCTCGAGGTTATGTCCGCATACAATCGGCGGACCCATTAGTGCCACCAAAAATGGTTGCCAACTACCTCGCTACCGAACACGATCGCGATATTAGCGTTGCTGCTGTGAAGTTTGCGCGAAAGATTGCACAAACTGAGCCGCTTAAATCGCTCATCACCCGAGAAATTAAGCCGAATAATCCGCAGAACGATGCTGATCTACTCGAATTTTGCCGCAATAATGGCGCTACGATTTTTCACCCAACAGGTACCTGCCAAATGGGTACAGACTCCGATCCAATGGCTGTATTGGATTCGGAGTTGAGGGTACGAGGCGTAACGGGATTGCGGGTGGTCGATTGCTCTGCAATGCCGACATTGCCCTCGGGCAATACCAATTGGCCAGCGGTGATGATGGCTGAAAAAGCGGCAGACTTAATACTGAACAAAAAAATATAACGGCATGACTTTTACTTCCCTCGGCAGCCAATCGACAAGACCAATCTGCCGGTATACATGAAACTATTCCCTTTTTTGCAATGGCTACCGGAATACAAAAAACCGGGGGTCATCCGCGCTGATGTGCTGGCCGGCTTAACCGGCGCCATTGTTGTATTGCCCCAGGGTATTGCATTTGCATTGCTAGCGGGAATGCCGCCTCACTATGGCCTTTATGCCGCTATGGTGCCCTGCTTGATTGCCGCCTTATTTGGGTCAAGCCGCTTAATGGTAACGGGCCCAGCAAACGCAATATCACTGACGACCATGGCACTCATTGCTCCGCTTGCCCTACCGGAATCGCCGCAATACGTTGTATTCGTTCTCACGCTTAGCTTTCTGGTGGGGGTGATTCAGCTGACATTGGGCTTTAGCGGCATAGGAAAATGGGTAGAAAAGGTTCCGCACTCGGTGATTGTTGGCTTTACCGCTGGGGCTGCTGTGCTGATTATTAATAGCCAAGCTGGCACCCTACTTGGGATGAATATACCGCGAGGCACGGATGTCATGGACACCCTAAAAGCCATTGCTACTTTCGCGCTCAGCGGTGATATTCAATGGCAATCGATTGCCCTGGTATTGATCACGCTAGCCATCATTCGCCTTTGGAGCCCGCTAAACAAATACGTGCCTTCCATGCTCATTGCCGTGATTATTGGCGCTATTGCAGCAATGCTAATCGAGCTTGTCTTTCCTGAGATGAATCCATTTAAACGTGTCAGCAGCATTCCGGGGGCATTCCCTCCCATATCAATGCCGGACTTAAGCCTCCCTACCTTGCAAAAATTATTTGCTGCCACACTCATCATGACTTTACTGGCCTCTACCGAGGCTATGGCAATTGCACGCGCGATTGCCTTGAAATCAAAAGATATCTTCAATGCCAATCAAGAGTTCATCGGGCAAGGATTAGCCAATGTGGCAGGTTCGTTTTTCTCAGCCTACCCCTCCAGTGGCTCGTTTAATCGTTCCGGCGTTAATTTAGCTGCGGGAGCAAAAACACCGCTTTCCGCTATCTGCGCTGCTTTTTTCTTGATCATCATCCTGGCGTTTGTGTCGCCCCTGGCAAAGCACATCCCTTATGTTGTCATTGCCTCGCTATTGTTGCTTGTAGCATGGAAGTTGATTGATCTGGAGCAAATTCGCCACGAGATCAAAGCAGGCAAAGGTGCGTGGATACCGATGCTGATTACTGCGATTGGAACGGTCACGATTGCGCTGGAATGGGCAATCTTAATCGGTATTTTTTCATCTGCTTTAATGCATCAAATTTTGAAGCCAAAGCAAAAGAAAGCAAAATAACGGCCTTATTTGGATTGAAGTAAATCCAACAATTTCAAGCGCTGCACCTTCCCAGATGGGCCCCTGGGGAGATCGTCCATAAACAGAATGAGCTTAGGCGTTCTGAACTTGCCTAAATTATCAAAACAAAATTGGCGCATCTCCGATTCGGAGCAAGCTTGACCTTCTTTAAGGATGATGCAAACCATGATTTCTTGACCGTAGTTTGTATCTGGTATTCCAACCGATGCAGCATCTAAGACTGCGGGGTGCTTTAAAACTACTTCATCAATTTCACGCGGAGCGATGTTTTCACCGCCCTTAATAATCAATTCTTTCAGCCTGCCGGTAATGAAATAAAAGCCATCGGCATCCCGCATGCCAAGGTCACCTGTTTTCATCCAGCCTTCTGCATCAAATGCCTTTTTAGTTTCCGCTTCGCCTTTGTAATACGCATGCAATACATTCTCACCTTTGAGGCAAATTTCCCCAGAAACCAGATCGGGTACCACGTTGCCAGAGTCGTCCACAATTTTTGCTGTCACTCCACAGGGCAATCCAGGGCTACCAAAGCGCCTACGCTCGTCGTGTGGATTACAAAACACAATCGAGCAGGTTTCGGTCATGCCCATTGCCTCGATCACGGGCATTCCAAATAAAGCCTCAAACTCGCGATGGTGCTCTGGCGGCAAAGGAGCAGATGCTGAGCGCCCGAAACGAATGTGTTTAAGTTGAGCGATCTCGGGCTTGCTGGCACCGCTTTTGGCGGCATTAATCAAATAAGCAATGATGGTGGGGACCATATTGATCCAGGTGCAGCGATATAGAATGGCCATTTTCCACCACGTCGATACTGAAAAATGATGGGGGGCAACAATGGATCCGCCAGAAAAGAATGGCGTGATGGTTGAAATAACTTGACCATTGATATGGTAGATCGGCAGCGAACTTAGAACAATATCCGCTGGAGTCAGTCGATGCCATTCGCTAATCGATTTGGCTGCGTGCAATAAATTTCGATGCGTTAATAGCACTCCCTTTGGCGTGCCAGTCGTGCCCGAGGTATACATTAACAAAGCGGGATTGTTAGTATCAATTTGCGGCAAGGGCAATGGGGCCGATTGCAAAAAAGGACCGGATTCGGCATCCGGATCTAATTCCACTAAGGCAAAGGTGCGCTGGGTTTTTTTCAATGCCGCAAATAGGCT
>CALRRC020000135.1:0-3976 GCA_943370515.1 Erythrobacter sanguineus
TGAAGGTAATTTGCAATACCTGCATTTACTGACACTAAAAAATCTCCAGCCAGTCAGTCGCGTTCAACTCATCCTAGCAATTGCGATGTTTTTTGGATCGCCCGCTTGGATTGCGCTCATTTTCAGTTGCACGCTTGCCATTGGGGTAAGCGCAACGCCATCGGCCTTGGTGAATCCTAATCATTTCTCTACTTTATTGGTGGTTACATTAATCATGTGGTACTTGCCGAAAATTGCTGGCGCGCTCGATGTGGTTTTACGCAACTCGGAGAGTCGCCGTTTTGGTGGTCGCTGGCGTTTTTGTATCAGCCTGATGCTGGAACTATTTTTCTCCCTATTAATGACGCCAATTACCTGGTTAAATCACACCATATTTATCATCGGTCTGGCATTTGGGAAAAAAGGCGGGTGGACCGGGCAGACGCGCGACGATCACTCTGTCTCCATTGCCCACGCATTCCAGCAATTTTGGCAGCATACCCTCATTGGATTTGGACTTGCTAGCCTGCTGTACTTCACCCACCCTGCAACCCTTTGGTATGGCATGCTATTTTTTGGTGGGCTCCTCTTTTCCATTCCACTGGTTGTTTTCACTTCACAGGCTTGGCTCGGGCGCTGGATGATCGATCGCCGATTGTTGGCGCTACCTGAGGAAATTACGCCGCCATCCGTGCTGCTGCCCTTAAAGCTCAGCGCCCTTGAAATCAATCGACTGAGCGCAGACAATAACTGATGGGCATTTTTCACTTATATAGTCGTGCACTTGATTTACTAGGCACAGATCGGCGCCTGGGGTGGATATTGGCTTTTGCCAATCTGGCCTTAGCCTGCGCCCTCTTTGCGGAGCCCATTTTATTTGGCCGCGTAATTGACGCCTTATCGCGCGCGCCAAGCACCGATGAATCGGTGACGTGGGGTGCCGTGTGGCCCTTATTACTTCTTTGGATTGGCTTTGGCCTCTTTACGATTGCCTGCTCTACTGGAGTAGCCTTATTTTCCGATCGACTGGCCCACCGAAGACGACATGCCGTCTTAACTCGCTACGTTGAGCACGTATTGCATTTGCCATTAGCGCAGCACAGCAAAACCCATTCTGGAAGGCTGATGAAAATCATGCTGCAGGGTACCGATACCCTCTGGTGGCTTTGGTTGAGTTTTTTTCGTGAGCATTTGGCTGCCATTGTTTCGCTCCTCATACTCATTCCAGTTGCACTCTATATTAATTGGCGGCTGGCGCTAGTTCTAATTCTGTTGTGCCTGGTATTTGGTTTTTTAACCCACTTTATTCTGCGTAAAACCCAAGTACTCCAACAGCAGATCGAGGGGCACCATTCCGACTTAGCTCAGCTCACTGCCGATACCCTCAGTAATATCGCTTTAGTACAAAGCTTTGCACGCATCCAGATCGAAATGCAGTCCCTGCAACGCATTAGCCAACGTGTGTTGGGTGCGCAATTTCCGGTATTGTCCTGGTGGGCGATAGTAACGGTACTGACGCGCTCTGCGACGACCATTAGCATTCTCTGCATTATTGTTCTAGGGGTTTGGCTATACACGCAGTCTCTGATTACGATTGGCGAAATTGTCACCTTTGTAGCCTTTGCGGGCATCATCATCGCGCGCTTAGATCAAGTGGTTGCCTTTGCCAATAAGCTCGCCAGCGATGCGCCGCGCCTGCAAGAATTTTTTGCAGTCCTGGATACGGCCTCTGATATTCAAGACCTTGCAGATGCAATTGATCCAGGGCGTTGCAGCGGACTAGTCGAGTTTCATCGGGTTTGTTTTTCGTATCATGCACCGCACAGAGCGGTTGATAATTTGAGTTTTACGATTCAGCCTGGGCAAACGATCGCACTAGTAGGCGCATCAGGCGCCGGTAAATCAACCGCACTTAGCCTGCTGTACCGCGCCTTTGATCCACAATCTGGCCGCATTACGATTGATGGCATTGATATTCGGCAATTTCAGCTAAGCGCTCTACGGCGCAATATAGGGGTGGTATTTCAGGAGCCACTTTTGTTTAACCGCAGCATTGCCGATAACCTTCGCATCGGCGCACCGACCGCCAGCGATGCCGAATTGCGCATAGCCTGCGCGCGTGCTCAGGCCTTGGACTTTATCGAGCAGCAACCTGATGGCTTTAATACCATTATTGGGGAACGTGGACGTACTCTGTCCGGCGGTGAGCGCCAGCGCTTATCGATCGCACGGGTATTGCTGAAAGATGCGCCCATCCTGATTTTGGATGAAGCCACCAGCGCCCTCGATACCCCAACCGAGGCCAGCGTATTGACTGCATTGGAAGCGGTAACGCAATCCCGCAGTACCTTGGTCATTGCCCATCGATTAAGTACCATTCGGCAGGCAGACCAAATTTTGGTGATAGACAAAGGACAAGTGATTGAATCCGGTAGCTTTGAAACGCTCTACCAACAGAACGGTCGATTTACAGAAATAATGCAGCAGCAGTATGGCCTTGCTCTGCAGGTAAATCAATCCAGTAGCGTAATTAATAATTTAAGGCAAAGAAACGAACCATGAGTGGATTTTCAGCAGATTGGTTGGCTTTACGTGAACCAGTAGATCATCGATCACGTAACCTCTCGCTACAAAATCAGGTGATCGATTTCTTGCGCCACCGCACACCTTTAGTGCCTGGCTTAATGCACATCACCGATTTAGGATCAGGGACGGGCTCCAATTTGCGGGCGCTTGCGCCCCATTTTGGCGCAATGCAAAACTGGACCTTAGTGGACTATGACGCCAATCTCTTGCAGACTGCACGTACGACTCTACTGTCATGGGCAGATACTGTTTTAGACAGCAACGCGCCCAGTTTAGCCCCTGAAGTGGGTGGATTTACAAGGACCGTTGAACCCCTGGTAGTCACTAAGAATATGAAAACGATTACTGTTCAGTTTCAATGCGCCGATCTTCTTGCCGATTACCGCAGCATCCTGAATGAACCCGCCGACTTAATTACAGCAGCTGCTTTTTTTGACTTGGTGGCGGAACCTTGGTTAGCTGAGTTTTGCGCTGCCCTATCCAAACCCCTCTATACGGTGCTTACCTACGACGGCAAGGAAACGTGGAGTCCACCCAACGCACTCGATGCCGATGTATTGCGCGCTTTTCATGCGCATCAATCGACTGATAAAGGCTTTGGCGCTGCGCTAGGGCCAAGCGGCGCAGAACGTCTGCAGTCCCTGCTAAACGGCAGGGGATTCGCCACAGCATGCGCACCTAGCCCATGGTGCATGGATCGCTACGATCGCACCTTAATAGAGCAACTCGCAATCGGCACTGCCGGTGCCGCCCGAGAAATGGGCATGCTAGAAAACAGCGTAATCGATCAATGGGAGCAGGTACGCCGCCAGGCAAGCCAATGTGAGATCGGTCATATTGATCTGTTTGCGTATCCAACATAAACTGCATTTTAGGCACCTCGTGCTGCTAATACCCGGCGCATAGCCCTAAAACAGTATGTAATCAAACTGACTCTCTTTTTTGATATGATGAATGCTTCTCAACAGCCTAGGTGCTTTTGCACCACTATATGGAAGTCGTAATACTAATTGGACTGATTGTCCTCAATGGCTTGTTTGCCATGTCCGAAATTGCTCTCGTTACGAGCAGAAAAGCAAAACTCCAGAAATTAATTGATCGCGGTGATGACGAGGCCAGGGTTGCGGTTGAGCTCGGTGAAAACCCAACCAAATTTTTATCAACGATTCAGATTGGCATTACATCGATTGGCGTCCTCAGTGGCGTTGTAGGCGAGTCTGCTATCGCTGTACCAATGTCCATCTTGCTCATCGCAGAAGGCATGGACCCTCAATATGCTGAATGGCTTTCTCTGGGTGTAGTGGTTGCCATCATTACCTACCTCTCGATTGTGATTGGAGAGCTAGTTCCTAAGCGCATTGCCCAAAATAATCCCGAGCGTATAGCGCGTTACATTGCCAAACCGATCTCC
>CALRRC020000136.1:0-3959 GCA_943370515.1 Erythrobacter sanguineus
CGGGCTCGTGCACCGCCATCTCACCCAGCGTGCGCAACACAATGAAGGCCACAATCCCCGCCAATAAATACCCCAATAGAATCGAAGGGCCAGCTAACTGAATCGCACTAGCGGAGCCCAGAAAAAGTCCAACACCAATGGTTGAACCCAATGCCATGAGGCGAATGTGCCGTACTTTCAGATGGCGTTTTAAGCCCGTTTGTTCTGTCTGCAAGAGAAACCTCCTTTTCGTTTTGATGTTGGTCATGCACCAACGCAACGAAGTCTAGGCAGGAGTTGGGCGCAGTACTAGCCCTTGAAAATTCATTAAATATGCAAAGCTAAAAAAATGCCAATGGAATAAAAAGGGAGAGCCCTTGAATCAGGGGATGGATAGCAAAATAAATATTGCTTCCTACAACAAAATACGAAATTTCTTACAGGGCATTCCCTAGGCTTGTTTGCGCTCTTTGGAAATGAAATGGAATTGATTTACTCGGATACGCTGCCTTGCATCCGAATCAAAGAGAGAACTTCAGCAGCGGCAACCAAACCGGCTGCTGCCGTGACGGTGACTGCTGAGCCGTAACCTGAGCAGGCTAAGCCCCCGGTAGCAGCCCCGGCGCGAGGTTCTTTGGAATACACCGCCCGAATGCCCATCTTCTTTTTTAAATCACGCGAGAAACCATGATCGGTTCGTAGACCAACACGCACCTTAGCGAGCAGTGCATCTTGCTCCGTTCTGGATAAATCATCGCAGCGCAGTTGGGTCGGATCTGCTTTACCACCAGAGGCCCCGCACATCACGACTAAACGTTGATTCTTGACGCTCCACGCCGCAAGCGCAATTTTGACTTGCACTGAATCGGTTGCATCTAACACAATGGCATCCCCAGGAATTAGTGCATCGAGCCTGTCCGGCTCTAAAAAAGCATCGTGGCAGGTCAGTTGGATTTGCGGATTGATCTGGGTAATGCGCCGCGCCATGGCATCCACTTTGGCCTTGCCATACTCACCATCGAGTGCATGCAGCTGCCGATTGGTATTGCTTTCTGCAATGTGGTCAAAATCAATCAAGACTAAATGGCCAATTGCTGACCTTGCGAGGGCCTCGGCCGCCCAAGAGCCAACGCCACCCAAACCGGCAACCACTACGGTAGCTTGTTGAAACTGGGCTAAAGCAGCATCGCCGTACAAACGGGCGACCCCACCAAAACGGCGATCTGGTGAGCCTAACTCCTGATCCGGGGGCGGTATTTGAAAGTTTTCCATCGTCATTGCATCTCTTTATACTTAAAACATGGAATCCATTGCTGAATTACGTAAAAACTACACCCGCGGCGAACTGTCGGAGCAAGACGTGCCGCAGGAACCGTTCCAACTTTTTCAGACCTGGTTTGAACAAGCAGTCCAGGCACAGTGCCCTGAACCCAATGCAATGGCATTAGCAACCGCAAATCAAGCCGGCATTCCATCTGTGCGTATTGTCCTATTAAAAGCAGCCGACCACGGTAGTTTTACCTTCTTTACTAATTATGAAAGCCAAAAAGGCAAGGAGTTGGCTGCTCAGCCCCATGCATCCTTACTCTTTCATTGGCACGAGCTGGAGCGGCAGGTGCGCATTAACGGTACCGTTGAACGGGTGAGCGCCGCCGAAAGCGATAGCTACTTTCATTCCAGACCGCCCGCATCGCGCATTGGTGCATGGGCCTCTCCGCAAAGTGCCGCCATTCCCAATCGTGCGTTTCTAGAAGAGCAGGAGCGGCAGTTCAAGGCAGAGCATGGTGACAACCCACCTCGCCCACCCCATTGGGGCGGGTATCGCTTGACACCAACTCAAATTGAATTTTGGCAAGGCAGACCTTCGCGCCTGCACGACCGCATCTGCTATAGCCGCAGCGATAGCGGCTGGTCGATTGCGCGCCTTGCGCCTTAATTAAAAGCAGGATTGATCAGGCTTTTTAAGGTGGCGCGGAACTTAGCGAGTTTTGGCGCAACAACTGCCATGCAATATCCCTGCCCCGGGTGCTGGACAAAATAATTCTGGTGGTAATCCTCGGCTGGATAAAAGATCGGCGCTGGCGCAATGATGGTGACAATTGGCCTCGGAAAGATTTTTTCATCGCCCAGTTCGGCAATCATCGCTTGTGCAGATGCCATTTGCGCATCGGAGTGCGTGAAGATGACTGAACGGTAGCGCGCGCCCACATCATGACCCTGATAATTAAGAGTAGTCGGATCGTGAATCACAAAAAAGATGGTGAGAATTTCCCGATAGGAAACGATCGCTGGGTCAAACTGGATTTGCACGACCTCAGCATGACCAGTGGTTTCCGAGCATACGGCTTCGTAGTTTGGGTTTGTATCGTGGCCGCCAGCATAGCCAGACACAACCGAATGCACGCCGCGCACCTGCTGATAAACCGCCTCTAGGCACCAAAAGCAGCCACCCCCAAGGGTTGCCGTCTCAAAAGTCATTTGTTTTTCATCCATGGCTTTATCCTAATGCCTTATTGCTATATTTGCACAAACCGACTTCGACCCTACAAACTGATATTGTCCCTCTATGAATCGCCTTACCATCCAGCTTGATGAAATCCGCGTAGCGTATGCAGCGGAACCGCACTCTACGCTTGAGAAACGCCTGGAGCGGATCGGCCGCGTGGAGGCAATGCTGCGTGCCAATGAAGAAAAGCTTTGCAAGGCGGTTGCTGCTGACTTTGGTCACCGCCATCCGATGGAGACCCAACTGGCAGAACTCAGTCAAATTTATCAGGCCTGCCGGTATACCAAAAAACACCTCAAAGAATGGCTCAAGCCCGTTCATTTAGAGACGCCCGCCTATCTGTCGAGCTCGACTGCTTGGATGCAAGCCCAACCCAAGGGCATTGTGGGCATCATGAGTCCCTGGAACTACCCCATCTTGTTAGCGCTCGCCCCTGCTATTGCGGCATTGGCTGCAGGCAATCGGGTTTGGCTAAAGCCATCGGAGCGCAGTAGCCGTACCTCGGGGTTTTTGGCTACTTTAATTCAGGAGTATTTTCATTTCACTGAGTTCAATGTGACGACGGGCGATGCCAACACCGCAGCCGATTATGCTGCCTTGCCTTTCGATCATCTTTTCTTTAGTGGCAGCACTGCCGTTGGCAAAAAAGTGATGCGCGCCGCTGCTGATAATCTGGTGCCAATCACTTTAGAGCTGGGTGGCAAGTCTCCTGCGCTGGTGGATGCCTCAGCCAATTTACATGATGCAGCAAGCAGTATTGTGTATGGCAAATTACTCAATAGCGGGCAGACCTGCATTGCGCCGGACTATGTTCTGGTTGGCGAGCAACAACACGATGCACTTCTGGCGGAGTTGATTGGAGCAGCACAAAATCAATTTGCCAAACCCGAAATGCTAACGGGCCCAATTGATCCAGAGCAAACGGCACGCTGGCATTTTTTAGTTGACGATGCCATCGCCCATGGCGCAATAGCTACACCATTACTCGAACCTAGTGCCGAGTCCGGGCGGGTTTTTGAACCGGTGGTGCTAAGCAAAGTTTCTCTAGAATCTGCCGTGATGAAAGAAGAAATCTTCGGCCCCATTCTGCCGATCGTAACGGTTGCTGATGGCACAACAAGCATGATTGATTTCATCAACAAGGGAAGTTCACCTTCGCCATTAGCGCTCTACTGGTTTGGAAAAAATAAAGCGAGTCTCAATCGCGTGATTGCCGATACCCGCTCCGGTGGCATCACCGTCAATGATGTGTTATTACATGCCGCATGCGATGGTATTCCCTTTGGCGGCATCGGGTCTAGCGGCATGGGTTCTTACCACGGTAACGCCGGATTTGATACCTTCAGTCACTACAAGCCAGTACTTCAGGTTCGTGGTTTGTTTGGGCTCAATTGGTTGCGTGGAACTAGTGCAGTCCATCCGCCCTATGGAAAAAAAGTAGCGCGCTTATTAAAGCAACTCAAGAAGTAAGCGC
>CALRRC020000137.1:0-3925 GCA_943370515.1 Erythrobacter sanguineus
CGGTGCTGTTGCTCGACGAGGCCGACGTCTACATTCGCCGCCGCGACAACGATCTCCAGCACAACGCCATCGTGGCTGAGTTTTTGCGTACACTCGAGTACTTCAACGGCTTGCTGTTCATGACCACGAACCGGGTAGCCGATATTGATGACGCCGTCTTGTCTCGCTGCATCGCCATCATCCAGTTTGAGACACCGACACAAGTGCAGGCGAAACAACTATGGAAATCGCTAGCGCAGCAGTTCAACACTGAACTGCCTGATGACCTGGTTGAGCATTTGATAGTAACCTATGCAGCTGCCAGCGGCCGCGATATCAAGGAGTTACTCAAGCTGACGCTCAAGTTTTGCAAGGGTAAGAATTTGTTACTCAGCGAGGAAGCCTTTGCTCAGTGCGCGGCTTTCCGCAGTATCGGTAAACCCGTCTAAGATGGCAACGTTTGACACGTCTTTCCTAGGAGGTTCGCTGCTGGGCCGGCTCAGTTTTCGACCCGGCACTTTACCCGACAAACCAGCTTTGCCCGCTGGTCGTCACGACCTGGGTATTGCTAGCGAGCGCGACGCCGTATTGATAGTGCCGGATGGTCTGCAGCCTGGAGTTCCAGTCGCTTTGCTCGTGATGTTTCATGGTGCCGGTGGTAGCGCCGACAAAGTGCTGCCATTCTTGATCGACCATGCGTGTCAGCGTGGCTTTTTGCTTCTGCTGCCGCAGTCTCAGTTTCCAACTTGGGACTTGGTCGTGGGCGGTAACGGCCCAGACCTGGAGCGGCTGGACAAAGCATTACACGAAGTGGCATCACGTTTTTCTATCAATCCATTCTATTTGGGATTTGCTGGCTTTTCGGACGGAGGCAGCTATGCGCTGTCAGCAGGCGTGACCAATGGCGACGTCGTTAGCCACGTGATCGCATTTTCCGCAGGCTTCATGTCAGTCTTTCAGCAAAACGGTCTCCCCCGCATTTTCATCGCCCACGGTTTGCAAGACGAGCAGCTGCCAATTGAAACTAGTGCGCGTCCTCACGTAGCCAAACTTAAGACCGCAGGTTATGACGTAACCTCCTTGGAATTCAGAGGTCCGCACCACATCGAGCCGCCAGTGGTTGCATTGGCAATTGATTTCTTCCTGACACCGACAGCGCAGCCGTAACAAGTCATGCCTCGGAGTAGTAATAGATCGGGCTAATAATTTGACTATAGAGTACATGGGAGTGCGGTCATGTTTAGGGGATGAGCGCCAAAGTGTTGCTTGGAAAACAATGCTAAATTTGGTGAAGGCATAGTCCAGGGAGTAGTGAAAGCTACACAAACCGGAATCCTTTGGTCCCAGGTTCAAGTCCTGGTGGGCCCGCCATAAAAGCACACCCTCACCAGAAATGGTGGGGGTTTTGTATTTTTAACATTACCTAAATAAGCGCTTGCAAACTCTTGCATTCAATAGACTAAAAGACGAGCCTTAACATGGATTACCTCAATGTTTTAAAAGCAAGCTCTTGGCAAATAAAATGGTTTTAAAAAGGAAAATACATAGCGAATAGCGATAATATAAGTTATGAATATTATTAATATCCAGTCTGTCTTTATTTTTTATAGTGCTATCAGCGTTTTATGTGGCGTAGTTCTCATCGGTCTATTTTGGGGGCGCAAAGATTTATCAGCATTGATTTGGATATCGAGCTGTTTTTTATCGGCTATAGCAACAACGGTAACGGTTTATCGAAATGAGATTCCATTGGTCATTAGCTATAGCTTAATGATTTCATTTGAAACAGCTGCACTACTGCTGTCAGCTCAATCATTAAGAAGTTTATTGCCAGACAGCAAAGCATTACAAGGCATTGCTTATTCCCTTGGGCTGGCCGCTGGTTTTTTTATGGTTCAAGAGATATTGCGCTACATAGGTGATGGCAAGCTCACCTCACAAATGTCGTTTGCGACGTCGTTTTTTTGGGTTTGGGTTAACTTATTTTGTGCTTATTCCGCTAGAAAAACAGGTGGGCATTTTCAAAACAGGCTCATTTTCAATTTTATTAGTGCCATTTTTCTCTGCTCAAGTCTCTTATATGCGTCTCGAGTCCTAAGTATGATTTTAGGAAGTAGTTATCACGCATTTGATCCGCAATTAATTAATTTCATTACCTTTTTTTCGATTGCCGTATTAAGCACCCTTCGAAATCTTTCCTATATCAGCCTACGCATGCATCTCAGCTTTGCTGAGCACGGCAGATTAAATAATATGAATATGATGCTGAATAATATTGTTGAAGAACGTAATTCAATGATTGCAACATTGCTAAGGGCAAATAAGTCTTCGTCGACTGAAGCGCTCTCAGCATCTATTGCGCATGAGCTCAATCAACCACTAGCTGCATCATTGCTCAATATTCAATTTTTAAGAGAGTTGGTTGATTCAAACAGGCTAACTCCTGAATTGGCTATCCAATTAACTGATCAACTGGAAAAGGATGCCAAGCGGTCCTCAGAGATTGTTCGTTCATTGCGTTCTATTTTTGCAAAGGATGGCGAACTTTCTGATACTTTTTTGATAAGTGAGTTAATTGAATCGGTATTGACTATCTACAAATCCGAACTGATATCTAGGGGCATCAAGATCCAAGTGAGCGTTGACAGGGACTTAAAGTTGCGTGTCAATAAGGGGCAGTTAATGCAGGTTTTGCTCAATCTCATCAATAACGCAATGCAGGCCTTGGAAGGCTCAAATCTGTTAAAAAAAGAGGTCTCGTTGTGCACTTATCAACAAGCCGGGCAATGTATTGTTGAAGTGAGCGATACAGGGCCGGGAGTACCGAAAAAAATACAGCCTGGCTTGTTTGAATTGCTAAAGGGTGATAAGCCAAGCGGTATGGGTGTAGGTTTATGGTTGTGCGCGCATGTCATAAATAGCTTTGGGGGAAAAATTACCTACCAGGATGCTATAAATGGAGGTGCAAAGTTCATCATTTGCTTTCCATTAGCCCCACAGGCATCAGCGATTACATAGTGGTCTAGGGGCACTATATCCTCCTTTCGTAGGATATATAAAATCAGGAGGTTTGCCATAATAAGTACTTATAAAAGCCCTGCATATTATGGATCTTGATAGCAAGCAATCTACCCAAAATCATTCCAAGCACATCTTCTTAATTGACGATGATGAGTCGATGCGCCTTGTTTTAAAGGATATGTTGGAGTTTTTGGGGTTTCAAGTTCACGCTTTTTCATCCGCAATTGATTTTTTGAGTATTTCTATGCAGGCTGCCCCCGCAGTCATTATTACGGATATGCGCATGCCAGACATGACGGGCGTGGAATTACAGGCTGAGTTATTAAGGCGTGGCAGGCAAATACCCATTATCTTTATTAGCGGAGAGAGTACCCTGCCGCAAACCATATCTGCCATGAAACAGGGGGCCATTGAGTTTTTGCTCAAACCTTTCGAGAGGGACCAGCTCTTGGCTGCCGTGGTAAATGGCTTAGAGCAAGATGCTGCTTTTATGCGCTCTTATATTGATCAGGCCAGCCTAGCCCAAGGATTAAAGGGCTTAGCCCCTCGCGAGCGGGAGGTCTTTGAGCTCCTTGCACTCGGCTTTAACAATGCGCAAATACAAGAGAGGCTACAAATTTCTCTTCCAACTGCGAAACAATATAAATCTGAAGTAATGCGTAAGCTGAATTTAAGTTCCTTGGCGCAACTCATTGCTCTCAAGAATGGTCGTCAATAGCGATCGTCCTTTTGGGATGCACGCAATAAACATCCTACGTTCGAAGGATGTTCAATAAAAGTTTTTAACTATCTAATAACGTTAGATTTTATTGCTTTACTTAAGAAAACACTTTAAGTTGATGGCAATCTTTTAATGGCGCGAGCAATGCCATTAAAAAATTTTGTCTTGAATGCCGTTACGGGTATTACCGCTTATTTTTTAAAG
>CALRRC020000138.1:0-3898 GCA_943370515.1 Erythrobacter sanguineus
ACGAATGGGTGTAAAGAGGCCGGTGTAGGTTGCAGGATTAGACCGGGGTGTTCGACCAATTGGCGATTGATCAACGCTAATCACCTTATCAAAATGCTCGAGGCCTTCAATTGCTTTGTGAGGGGCCGGCTCTGCATTTGACTTGTAGATGTGGTGCGCAACCGCATGATGCAAGGTGTCATTAATTAGGGTTGATTTACCAGAGCCCGATACGCCGGTGACGCAGGTCAAAAGTCCTACGGGGATTTCAGCATTTACGGATTGCAAATTATTGCCTGTAGCACCAATGATTTTTAAAAAGCGATCACTAGCAGGTATGCGTTTTTCAGGTACTTCGATACGCTCGCGTCCAGCCAAGTAGGCGCCCGTGAGCGAGTTAGGGTTGGCTTCCACTTCGGCGGGCGTGCCTTGTGCCACCACTCGGCCGCCATGAACGCCTGCGCCGGGACCAATATCAATCACGTAGTCGGAGGCGCGAATCATATCTTCGTCGTGCTCAACCACGAGCACACTGTTTCCTAAATCACGCAGGTGCTTGAGTGTGCCAATCAGGCGATCGTTATCGCGCTGGTGCAAGCCAATCGAAGGTTCATCCAGCACATACATCACGCCGGTTAGGCCGGAGCCAATTTGCGAGGCCAGGCGAATGCGCTGTGCCTCGCCACCGGATAGCGTGTCAGCACTGCGTTCGAGTGAGAGGTAATCGAGGCCAACATCGTTCAAGAAGGTTAAGCGGGAGCTAATCTCCTTCACAATTTTGTCAGCGATTTCCCGTTTAGCGCCTTTGAGCTGGAGGGTTTCGAAATACTCTTTGGCTTCTTTGAGGGGGAGAGCGCTGATTTCAAAAATACCGCGCGACTGCTTACCATCACCTACTTTGACAAAGCGCGCTTCACGGCGCAAGCGTGTGCCATTGCAGTCCGGACAGGAGCGAACATTTTGATAGCGCGATAACTCTTCACGAACTGCCATCGATTCGGTTTCGCGGTAACGGCGTTCAAAGTTAGCCACAATCCCTTCGAAGGGATGTTGCCGCACGCTTAACTTGCCGCGCTCATTTAGATACTCAAAAGCAATATTGGTGTCACCAGATCCCATTAACACCAGGTCTTGTGCTTTTTTGGGCAGGTTCTCAAATGGTTTCTCAATATCAAAACCGGCATGCTTTGCTAGAGTCTGAAGCAGTTTGAAATAAAACTGATTGCGGCGATCCCAGCCTTTAATTGCGCCTGAGGCCAGCGATAAATCGGGGTGCGCCACAATGCGCTTTGGGTCAAAAAAGGAAATGTGACCTAAGCCATCACAGGAAGGGCAGGCGCCCATCGGATTATTAAAGGAGAATAGCCGCGGCTCAAGCTCTTGGAGTGAGTAAGAGCAAATCGGGCAAGCAAATTTACTGGAGAAAATCGTATCAACACCAGTATCCATGTCGACAATCATCGCTTTGCCATCGGCTAAGCGCAGTGCTGTTTCGAAGGACTCGGCTAAGCGCTGCTGAATATCAGGACGGACCTTAATGCGATCTACTACGACTTCAATTGAATGTTTATCGGTTTTTTTGAGCTTGGGTAGCTGATCTACTTCAAAGATCTCCGCTTTTGCCGTATTGGTAGTGCCGCCACCCGAGCGCACCCGAAAGCGCACAAAGCCTTGGGCTTGGAGATCCTGAAACAGATCAACAAACTCGCCCTTACGTTCGCTCACAACGGGCGCCAAAATCATTAACTTGGTTTCCGGTGGCAGTGCCATTACGGTATCCACCATTTGTGAAACACTCTGCGCTGCCAAAGCTAGATTGTGTTCTGGGCAATGCGGTGTTCCAGCCCTAGCAAACAAGAGTCGCAAATAGTCATGGATTTCCGTAACCGTGCCCACGGTAGAACGGGGGTTATGGCTCGTTGCCTTTTGTTCAATTGAGATCGCTGGGGATAAGCCCTCGATGACATCCACATCCGGCTTTTCCATTAGTTGCAGAAATTGACGGGCATAGGCAGACAGCGACTCGACGTAGCGGCGCTGTCCCTCGGCATACAGGGTATCGAATGCCAGCGAGCTTTTGCCAGACCCCGAGAGGCCGGTTAGGACGACTAATTTCTCTCTGGGAATATCTAAATTGATATTTTTGAGGTTGTGCGTACGGGCACCGCGGATCTTGATTTCGTTATTCATGGTTTTTAGGCGTAACTTGTTAATATAGCCTTTTCCCATGAATTCTTCCGAACTCCGCTCGACTCTGGCTTTGGCAGGCATATTTGGCCTGCGGATGCTGGGCCTTTTTCTGCTTTTGCCGGTCTTTAGCCTGCATGCGGAGGGTTTGCCGAGTGGTGATCGCGCCTTTTTGGTGGGATTGTCCCTGGGCATGTTCAATATTGTTCAAGCCTTCTTTCATATTCCGCTAGGCGCACTGTCCGATCGGATTGGCCGGCGGCCGGTTGTGGTCGGGGGCCTCATTTGCTTTGTGCTGGGCGCCCTGATTGCTACTAGCCACGATGATTTGTTATGGATTGGGATTGGTCGTGGGCTCATGGGCGCGGGCGCGATTTCTGCAGCGATTTCGGCTTGGGTTGCGGACCTGGTGAGCGAAAAGGTACGGACCATGGCCATGGCCATTGTGGGCGGCAGTATTGCCATTTCATTTGCGCTCTCCTTGGTCTTGGCAGCCCCCATTTATCGCTGGATTAACTTAGACGGGATGTTCCTCTTATTGGCGGCAATGGGCTTTGTAGCCATTTTGGTTGCGCTTTGGTACGTACCGACCCCAGAGAAAAAAACCATTCCGCAGCACACGCCGTTTTTTACTATCCTGCGTCGCCCTGAATTGATGCGCTTGAATGTCGGTGTATTTGTACTCAATGCAACGCAAGTAGCGATGTTTTTAGTCGTGCCGCATTTATTGGTCCAAATGGGCTTTCCACTCGCACGCCATTGGGAAATCTACCTTCCGGTGTTACTCATCTCCTTTGCATTGATGGCACCGATTTTGATCTTAGGCGAAAAGAAGCAGCGCCTCCGGGTTGCGGTGTTAGTTGCTATTGGCCTGCTGTTTATCTCGCAAATAGTTTTTATTGAAGCCACTACCATTTTGCTCATTGCAGCAGCCTTGCTGATTTACTTTATCGGATTTAATTTACTCGAGGCACTGCAGCCCTCCTTGGTATCCCGCTGGGCACAAGACTCCAAGGGTACAGCGCTCGGCATTTACAACACCACCCAGTCCTTGGGGCTCTTTTTTGGTGCTGCGGTTGGTGGTTTGGTAACCCAATACTTTGGCGAGTTATCGGTGTTTATGCTGGGAATGGCACTCATTTTTGCCTGGCTTATAATTGCTTGGTCGATGCGCGAGTTACCAGCAAAAAAGCATGCCCAGGAAACTCCAGCCGCATAAACAGACAAGTTGACTACTTACCCGCTTTTCAAGCCTCATTAACACTAGTGCATTGATTTACATTTTTTTCACATACATTTTCTTCGGGAGACATCATGGCATCGGTAAATAAAGTCATCATCGTGGGTAACATTGGACGGGACCCAGAAACACGTTATATGCCTAGCGGCGACGCAGTAACCAATATTTCAGTAGCTACATCGGATCGCTACAAAGACAAGCAAACCGGTGAGATGAAAGAAACCACAGAATGGCATCGCGTTGCGTTTTTTGGCAAGCTTGCTGAAATTGCTGGCCAGTACCTTAAAAAAGGATCACAGGTATACGTTGAAGGCCGTTTGCGTACGCGCAAGTGGGCTGATGCTAGCGGACAAGAGAAATACTCCACTGAGATTGTGGCGGACTCGATGCAGATGTTGGGCTCTAAGATGTCCGGCGGCAGTGAGGGTGGCGAAAGCTATTCGCGCCCTAAGTCATCTGAGTCATCGAACGCAGCACCAGCTCCCACAGCAG
>CALRRC020000139.1:0-3889 GCA_943370515.1 Erythrobacter sanguineus
AGGCGTGATTTACCGGGAGATCAAGCAAGCCATTACTGACATGGATCGAATGTTTAGTTTATTAAGTACCGATCGCGAGATTGCCGATAAGCCCAATGCCTCGCCGCTGCACATTGCCAATTACCAGACCGGTCCCGAAGTCTGTTTTGAACATGTGTCGTTTCATTATGAAAAAAAGCGGGAGATTTTGAAGGACATTAGCTTTACGATTCCGGCAGGCACTATTACAGCCGTGGTTGGTCAAAGCGGAGCGGGTAAAAGCACCTTAGCCCGTTTGCTGTTTCGGTTTTACGATATTCAAAGCGGCTGTATCGACATCGATGGGCAAAGCATTGATGCGGTTCAGCAAGCGAGTTTGCGCAGCGCGATTGGCATCGTGCCGCAAGATACGGTTTTATTTAATGACACCATCGGCTACAACATTGCCTACGGCAAACCAGGTTCATCGATGGAAGAGGTGCAAGCTGCTGCAAGGGCAGCGCAAATTGATGGCTTTATTCAGCGCTTGCCAGATGGCTACAACACCCAAGTGGGCGAGCGTGGCTTGAAGTTATCGGGCGGCGAGAAACAGCGGGTTGCCATTGCTCGAACATTGCTTAAAAAACCAGCCATGTTGATTTTTGATGAAGCTACCTCGGCCCTTGATTCTAAGACGGAGCGGGCCATTCAGGAAGAGCTACTCAATCTAGCGCGCAATCGAACCACCTTGATTATTGCCCACCGACTCTCTACCATTACCCATGCCGATCAAATTTTGGTGATGGAGCACGGCCAGATCATTGAGCGTGGTACCCATAGCCAGTTACTAGAAGCCCATGGCCGCTATGCGGAAATGTGGCAAATGCAAGAACGGACTGCAGTTGATTAGAATGGTATTGAAAGCATATTCATGGCCCACCCAGAAGAAAAAATACTGAAGGATACTTTTGCAGCTGCACTAGCAGTCGCAGAGCCAAAGCACATCGTGCCCGAGTGCTTGGCACGTATTTTTCCAGCGGGTAGTGAGCCCAAGGGGCGCTGCTTGGTGATTGGTGCTGGAAAGGCCAGCGCTGCCATGGCTACCGCGCTTGAGTCTCATGCTGCTAGCCATTGGCCTGAGGCGCAGCTCGAAGGCATCGTTCTGACACGCTATGGCCATGCCTCTCCCACAAAATACATCACGATTGTTGAGGCAGGTCACCCCGTGCCGGATCAGGCCGGAATGGATGGTGCTGCCCAAATGATGCGCCGCGTGGGCGAGCTCAAAACGGATGACATCTTAATTGCGCTGGTCTCGGGCGGTGGATCCAGTTTGCTGACACTACCGCAGGCTGGAATCACCATTGGTGATATGCGCCAGACTACCGAAGCCTTATTGCGAAGTGGTGCACCGATCGAAGAAATGAATATCGTACGTAAACACCTGTCAGCTATTTTGGGTGGTAATGTTGCACGCTTAGCGATTGAGCGCGGCGCTCGTGTTGAAGCATTGTTGATTTCCGATGTCACGGGCGATTCGCCGGCGGACATTGCGAGCGGCCCCTGCGCAGCAGACTATTCGACCTATGAAGATGCATGTGCGATTTTGTCCAAATACAACCTCGGGCCTGATGTCATTCCAGCCAGTGTATTGGCGCACCTCGAAAAAGGGCGCAGTGGCTTGATTCCTGAAACCTTGAAAGAGGTGGATTTACTCAATCAGCCTGTTCGCAATCACGTGATTGCCACAGCCCACCGCAGCCTAGAGGCCGCCGCTGAATGTGTACGGCAGTTTGGTTACACCCCATTTATTTTGGGCGACACGATTACAGGTGAAGCAAAAGACGTTGCCTTAGTGCATGCAGGATTAGCCCGGGAAGCGCTGACTCATGGGCAATGGGGCGCCTTACCAATGGCCTTGATTTCAGGGGGTGAGTGCACGGTGACTTTGCCTGCTGGCGTTAAAGGCCGCGGCGGGCGCTGCAGCGAATTCTTACTATCGTTGTTTGCAGCTACATCCGATCTCGATGGTATTGCGGCACTCGCTGCTGACACCGATGGCATCGATGGCAGTGAAAAAAATGCCGGTGCTTGGTTTACTCCAGCCACGCGCAAACGTGCCCGGGATGAACGGATACGCGCGGGACAGTATTTAGCAGCGCACGATTGCTATGGATTTTTTAGTGAGCTGGGCGCCTTGGTGGAGACGGGCCCCACATTAACGAATGTGAACGATTTCCGCATCATCTTATTGCCCGCTGGCTTGGGAGCGAAACTATGACTGCAGTGACTAGCATCACCTTAACTCAGCCTGATGATTGGCATTTGCACGTGCGTGATGGCGATGTATTGAAGTATGTTTTGCCCCATACCGCCAAGCAATTTGCCCGCGCCATCATCATGCCGAATTTACGCCCACCGGTTACGACAGTGGCTTTGGCCAATGCCTACCGTGGCCGCATTGAAGCGCAACTGAAAGCAAGTGGCATTACTGGTTTTACTCCGCTCATGACCTTGTACCTGACGGACAATACGCCAGCAGAAGAGGTGCGTAAGGTGCGGGAGGCCGGGGTTGCTGGATTTAAGCTCTACCCGGCCGGCGCAACGACCAATAGCGATGCAGGCGTAACGAATATAAAACATTGTTATGCCACTCTGGAAGCGATGCAAAAAGAAGGCGTGCCTTTGTTAATGCATGGTGAAGTAACCCATGCCGAGATTGATGTATTTGATCGTGAAGCCGTCTTTATCGATACCATCCTCGAGCCATTGCGGCGCGATTTTCCAGAACTCAAGATTGTGTTTGAGCACATCACAACACGGCAAGCGGCGCATTATGTTCGCGATACACACACGAATAATAAAAATACCTTAGCGGCGACGATTACACCGCAGCATTTACTGATGAACCGCAATGCGATTTTTGCGGGTGGCATTCGGCCACACAATTATTGTTTGCCTGTATTAAAACGGGAAGAGCATCGCTTGGCTTTGGTTGAGGCTGCTACGAGCGGGAACCCTCGATTCTTCTTGGGAACCGACAGTGCGCCGCATGCCAAAGGCCTAAAAGAAAATAGTTGCGGTTGTGCGGGTTGTTATACGGCTTTCAACGCGCTTGGTTTGTATGCTGAAGTATTTGAAGCTGCTAATCAATTAAGTCGCTTTGAAGCCTTTGCTAGTTTTTATGGCCCTGATTTTTATGGAATGCCGCGCAACACCAAGACCATTACCTTGCATAAAGTAGCGCAAAAGGTGCCTGAGGAATTGCCTTTGGCAGAAACCGTCGTGGTGCCGCTGCGCGCTGGCGAAACGATTGCGTGGTCCATGGCGAGTAATTTATCGGCAGATGCGTGCAGTCTCGGTTAGACTGTCCGCGCAGAGTCAATTAGGCAATCGCCGCTTTCGCAAGAAAGGGGAGGAAAGTCCGGACTCCATAGGGCAGGGTGTTGGCTAACAGCCATCCACGGTGACGTGCGGAATAGGGCCACAGAGACGAGCGTATTTAGTTACGGTGAAACGCGGTAACCTCCACCCGGAGCAATCCCAAGTAAGCAGACGATGAGGCGGCCCGCTGAGTCTGCGGGTAGGGAGCTTGAGCCGCCAGGTAACTGTCGGCCTAGAGGAATGGTTGCCCCCAAACGCGAGTTTGGGCGACAGAATCCGGCTTATCGATTGACTCTGCACTTTCTTTGACGCAATTAGCCCTCTACAACATCAATGCTGTACGTTATTTCAGCCATTTTGGCGAGCATGGTGGTGGCTGAGCAGTATTTCTCATGGGAAAGTTGCACGGCTCGCGAGACTTTGCCTGGATCCAAGTCCTTACCTTTGACGGTGAAGTGCAGATTAATTTTGGTAAAGACCTTGGGCTCAATCTCAGCCCGCTCTGCCGTTAATGCCACTTCGCAGCCGGTGACTGCTTGTCTAGCCC
>CALRRC020000140.1:0-3856 GCA_943370515.1 Erythrobacter sanguineus
GCTCAGGCCCAAGAAAAAATTCCGGTACTCAGCACCCAAGAGTTAGTTAATGTGTGTAAAACACCAGCTAGTCCAGAGTCGCGCAGTTTTTGCGTTGGCTATGTCACCGCAATCTATGACACCTACTTGGCTACCCGCAATCCAAAAACGTCTAAATCAAATATTTGTATCAAGCAGCCGGCGCCGACTCGCGATGAAGTGATCGCGGGCTATATGAAGTGGGTTCAAGATAATCCACCAGCAGCAAGTGGCCCTGCATCGGGCACCTTTTTGCGCTTCTTGACTGTTCGCTTCCCATGCGCACGCTAATCCACTTAATGCCTGTTTAAAGGAGCTCCATCCATGAAAAAAATAATTGCTATTAGTTCAGTTGCGTTGCTGGCTGCTGGGTGCTCGAATATGAGCAACACAGAGCAACGTACCTTGTCAGGCGCATCGATTGGTGCTGCGGCGGGTGCCGTGGGTACGGCCATTTTCCACGGCAATCCAATTTGGGGCGCGGTTGGTGGCGCAGCAGTAGGCGCTGCATCGGGTTATGTATACGATGCCTACGAAAAAGAAAAACAAGAGCAATACAACCAGGGCTATAAAGCCGGGAAGTCATCCAACTCGGGATCGAGCTCCGGCTCAAGCACCTCGAAGTAATGTGAGTTGCCGGGCGGCATGAAGCCCGGCTTGTGCTAGCTAATCAGTTGGGTTTCGATTGCAATCGTACCGATAAGGGCTTTGTGTACTGGGCACTTATCGGCAATCTCCATCAAGCGCGCAGTTTGCTCTGCATCTAAATTACCAACGAGGGAAATCTCGCGCGTAAAGCGTTCGACCTCATCGGTTCGGCTGATATTGACCGTCACAATCGCGTTCTCCAGCCCCCAGCTTTTGCGACCCGCGTACATTTTGAGGGTCATGCTAGTGCAACTGGCGAGGGCCGCAGCCAGGTATTCGTGGGGAGACGGACCGGCGTCAGCACCTCCTTTTGAGGAGTCGAGGTCAGACACGAGTTGATGTGATCCTACGGTGACGCTTTGTGCGTATGCGCCACTACCAAATTGCGTTTCTACTTTTCTCATGGTGTTCTTAGCCCAGTAACATTTTATTCATGCGTTTTACAAAACTGGCTGGATCGCTTAAGTGACCGCCCTCCGCAAGTAAGGCTTGATCAAATAGCAAATTAGCCCATTCGTCAAATGCAGCGTCATCGTACTTGAGTTTTAAAACCAAAGGATGTTCGGGGTTGATTTCTAAAATGGGTTTGGTGCTAGGCGCTTCTTGCCCAGCTGCTTTGAGCATGCGCAATAGATTACCCGAGAGTTCATTTTCATCGGCAACTAGGCAGGCTGGCGAGTCTGTTAAGCGAAAGGTCACGCGTACGTCTTTTGCTTTTTCGCTTAAAGCCGTTTTCATTTTCTCAAGCAGGTCCTTAAATTCTTTCTCAGTGGACTCTTGCTCTTTCTTTTCTGCCTCGTCGGCGAGCTGACCTAAATCCAGTCCTCCCTTGGCAACGGATGTCAGTTTCTTGCCTTCAAACTCCGGCATAAAGGACAGCATCCACTCATCCACCCGGTCCGAGAGTAATAAGACCTCGACACCTTTTTTACGGAAGATTTCCAGGTGCGGGCTGTTTTTGGCGGCATTGAATGTTTCGCCGGTAACGTAAAAAATCGCGTCTTGGCCTTCTTTCATGCGCCCGATGTATTCGGATAGTGAGGTTGTTTGCTCGGCAGTATCGGTGTGGGTGCTGGCAAAGCGCAGTAGCTTGGCTAAGCGCTCTTGATTGCCTTGGTCTTCGCCAATGCCTTCCTTCAGTACCTGCCCAAATTCAGTCCAGAAAGTACGGTACTTCTCTTGCTTAGCAGTGTCATCACTATTCGCTAACTCCTCCAGCATGCTGAGTACCCGCTTGGTTGAGCTCTCGCGAATGACTTTGACATCACGTGATTCCTGCAGAATTTCTCGGGAGACGTTGAGCGGTAAATCGGTCGAGTCAATCACCCCAGTCACAAAACGCAGGTAGGTTGGCATCAGCTGTTCGGCGTCATCCATGATGAACACCCGTTTGACGTAGAGCTGAATGCCGCCGCGCTTATTGCGGTCCCATAAATCAAACGGCGCATGGGCCGGCACATAAAGCAGTTGGGTAAATTCGCTACGGCCCTCTACACGGTTGTGCGAGTAGCACAAAGGACCTTCATAGTCGTGCGACAGGTGTTTATAAAACTCGGTGTACTGCTCTTCACTAACTTCGGATTTGGAACGAGACCATAAGGCGCTTGCTTGGTTGATGGCCTCAAACTCTTCTTTCAGTACCTGTTCTTTTTTCTCCTCATCCCATTCTTCCTTGCGCATCTGGATTGGCAGCGATATGTGATCGGAGTATTTGCGAATGATGGACTTGAGCTGATAAGGCGATAAGAAGTCATCTTCGCCTTCGCGCAGGTGCAGGATGATGGACGTGCCACGCTCAGGCCGGTTAATGGATTCGACGGTGAATTCGCCAGAACCATCGGACTCCCAGCGAACGCCATCGCTGGCGGGTAGACCGGCTCTGCGGGTTTCAACGGTAATGCGATCAGCGACGATAAAGGCCGAATAGAAGCCAACGCCAAATTGGCCAATCAGGGCTGCGTCTTTTTGCTGATCACCAGAGAGTTTGGAGAAAAATTCTTTGGTACCGGATTTAGCAATCGTACCTAAATTACTAATGACTTCATCGCGGCTCATGCCAATGCCATTGTCAGAAATGGTGAGGGTACGGGCTCCTTTATCTAATTCAATCTGAATCGCCAAGTCTGGATTGGATTCATACCAATCAGGGTGAGTCATGGCTTCAAAGCGTAATTTATCCGCTGCATCCGATGCATTGGAGATCAATTCGCGCAAGAAAATTTCCTTGTTGGAATACAAGGAGTGAATCATGAGTTGCAGTAATTGCTTTACTTCGGCTTGAAAGCCTAGGGTTTCTTTTTGGTCAGTGGTCATTTCGTGTCGTTGCTAAAAAAGAGTAAGGGTTAAGCATATGCGGCACACAGCAGGCAGTGCAATCCGCTTTGAATTTAATAAGTGGGGCGGAGGCCGATTTTTCAAGGGGTGACCCCCTTAAAGCTGACATGCTGCTGAGCTGCGGTGCCGTAAAAAAAGTTACTTCGCAGCCGGCTTGCTTGGTTTCTCGGCTACTGGCAGGCCTGCTTTTTTCCATGCCGAAAAGCCCCCTTCGATGTGGCAAACGCGGGGAACGCCCATACGCACGAGAATTTCAGTGGCCAGGGCGGATCGCCAGGCGGATCCGCAATACAGCATTAGGCGCTTACCAGAACCCAGCTCGGGCTTGTAATAGGGGCTATCAGGGTCCACCCAAAATTCCAGCATGCCGCGTGGCGCATGAAATGCATTTGGGATCATGCCTTCGCGCTCGAGCTCGCGCACATCGCGAATATCCACAATGAGTGTGTCGGGATCATCCAGCAGTGCCATTGCTTCTGCTTGATTGAGGGTGTCGATTTTGCCCATTGCTTCTGCAATTAGCTGCTTGTAACCTAGTTTCAGTGCCATAGGGTGCTTTCGTTCGTGAATGGGTAGGGCTTCATACTGAATTGCCGATGGGCTATTGTAAGCAGAACCCGTAAAACTTCGATATGCTTGAATGATGATTCGTATAAACACCATGCTGGTTTTGCTGGCCTCGCTGATTGCGAGCGGTCCTGTGCATGCCAAAGAATCGCTGGATCCATATGTCAAGGGTTTGCAATTGCAAGGCCAAGGCCGCATGACGTTTTGGGGATTTGATGTCTACGATGCGCGCCTCTATGTCGGCGATCAGCGCGGCCAAACCGGCTTTGCCTTAGACCTTAATTACTTG
>CALRRC020000141.1:0-3853 GCA_943370515.1 Erythrobacter sanguineus
GTATCGAGCTGCTCTAAAGCAGCTTCATTCATTTGCCAGCCAGCAGCGCCATAGGTTAAGGGACTATGCCCAAAGACATCAACGAAGCGATCAAAGCTTTTTTGCATCTGTACTTTTGTCCACACACTATCGCGTTGGCGAACACCGTCTTGCCAGTCAACGTGATCCCATGTATGAATACCCGTCTCATGTCCGGCGCGATCAATTGCTTGCATTTCGCTCGCTGCCTCGCGTCCAATATCGGGTCCAGGTAGCAATACTCCATAGAGTAGTGTCTTGATGCCGTAATGCTCTACTACGGACGTTCTGCTGACTTTTTTCAGAAAACCAGGCCGAAAGACCCGCTTTAAAGCCCAGCCAGTATGGTCTGGACCCATGCTAAACAAAAAGGTAGCCTTGATACCAAGGCGATCAAAAGTGCGGCCTAAATTAGGCGTTCCTTCACGGGTTCCTCGGAGGGTATCGACATCGACCTTGAGGGCAATTTTGGCCATGCCTGTTTACTCGTGATCCATGAGGTGACGGGCTTTTTCAACATCATGGCGATAGGCTTCAAAAATATGCTTCAAGGCATCACCCATCGTGGTGGATGGCTTCCACCCTAGCTCGCTCATGGTGTTATCAATTGCGGGCACGCGGTTTTGCACGTCTTGATAACCTGCGCCATAGTAGGCGCCCGATGTCGTCTCGACAATCTTTACCAGATCTGCAGTCTTGGCGTATTCCGGAATTTTACGGGCTATTGCCAGCATTTGATTGGCGAGATCGCGCACAGAATGATTATTAGCAGGATTGCCGATGTTGTAGATTTTGCCGTTGGCGATGTCGCCTTCATTCGCAATGATGCGCATGAGTGCGTCAATACCATCATCGATATAAGTAAAGGCGCGTTTTTGCTCGCCACCATCGACTAAGTTAATCGGTTCGCCGCGCACGATGTGACCCAAGAACTGGGTAACTACGCGAGAAGAGCCTTCTTTAGGCGTGTAGATGCTATCGAGGCCAGGGCCGATCCAGTTAAACGGTCTAAACAAGGTAAAGCGCAAGCCTTCCATGCCGTAGCCCCAAATTACCCGATCCATTAATTGCTTGGAGCAAGCATAAATCCAGCGGGGTTTATTAATCGGACCATAGACCATATTGGACTGGGCTGGATCAAACTCAGCGTCTTCGCACATGCCATAGACTTCGGAGGTCGACGGAAAGACCAAATGTTTTTTATATTTAACGGCAGATCGAACGATCGGTAAATTAGCTTCGAAGTCGAGCTCAAATACACGCAAGGGTTGCTGTACATAGGTGGCTGGTGTCGCGATGGCTACGAGTGGCAGAATCACATCGCATTTACGAATATGGTACTCAACCCACTCACGATTAATCGTTATGTCACCCTCAAAGAAATGCATGCGGGGATGCGAGACTAAATCACCCAGGCGATCGTTTTGCATATCCATGCCATAGACATGCCAGTCGGTGGTTTCTAAAATGCGTTTCGAGAGGTGGTGACCAATAAATCCATTCACGCCCAAAATTAGAACTTTTTTCATAATGCGACCCAGTTACCCGTGTTTTAAATGCATGCCAACTTAATTTGCGTTTGTACTTGCCGGTTGCCATACCATGATTTCAATGGCCTGGCGATTCCCGCAAATACCGAATACTCGATTATCAACTACCTGGATACCGGGCCGGCCAAGATCAAGGGAGCTGGGTAGTAAGGGGTTGAGCTTGGACTTGGCTATAACCATCCGCACGCCTTGCCAGTCGGTAAATGCGCCAGGGTAGGGTGGGGCTACGGCACGAATCAGGTTATGCACCTGTAGCGCATCCTGGGACCATTGGATACGGCCATCCTCGGGTTTGCGACCACCAAAATAACTACCCTTGGCGAGTACATTCGGAGATCTTGGAACACGGCCATCTAGGAGTGCGGGTAAGGTGGCTTGCATTACTTGCACTGCTGCATTGCTCACCTTGGCAAATACGGCAGTGGCATCTTCATCGGGGTCGATGGGCACTGCCACCTGACCAACAATATCGCCGGCATCGGGTTTGGCTTCCATGATGTGCAGGCTTGCCCCCGTTTCAGTTTCTCCATGCAGGATTGCCCAGTTCACGGGCGCACGACCACGGTATTTTGGTAGCAAGGAGCCGTGCATGTTCAGCGCAGCGATGCGAGCCACAGCGAGAATGTCCGAGGCAACCATGTGGCGGTAGTAAAACGAAAAAATATAATCGGGCGCGATCTTTTGAAACTGTGGCAGTAAATCTATAAGACCGCTTGCTTCGGGTTGGACATGCGGAATACCGCGCTCTTGGCATAGGGCTGCGACGCTGCCAAACCAAATGGTTTCGCGTGGATCATCGGCGTGGGTTACCACTAACTCAATCTGAATGCCAGCGTCCAGCAGAGCCTTGATGCAGCCGACACCAACATCATGGTACGCAAAGACAAGCGCCCGAATTAGAGCCTTCGGTTTATTCAATGACTAAGGCCGTTCTAAAACAGTTTGAACTACATAGCGCGGGCGCTCACGCACTTGCTGATAGATGCGGCCAATGTATTCGCCCAACAGACCGAGACCAAAGAGCATCACACCAATCAAGAAGAAGGTTAACGCAAACAGGGTAAACACTCCTTCAACCTCAGAGCCCAGAACAAAGCGACGCACCAAGAGAATGGCAAAGAGGATTCCTGATCCGAGCGCAAGCAACATGCCAAAGATGGAAAAGAGTTGCAGCGGCATCACCGAAAAGCCGGTGACCAAGTCAAAGTTCAGGCGGATCAGTTGGTATAAGCTGTACTTGGATTCACCGGCAAAGCGCTCCTCGTGTTTTACCTCGATTTCGGTTGGGTTTGCTGCAAAGGTATAGGCGAGTGCCGGAATGAATGTATTGCTTTCATTGCACTGGCGTACCAAATTCACAATGCGGCGGCTGTAACCGCGCAGCATGCAGCCTTGATCGGTCATGGTGATGCGCGTAATGCGCTGCCGTAAATGATTCATCGCACGCGATGCGGTTTTGCGAAACCAGCTGTCTTGTCGGTTGGAGCGGATCGTGCCGACGTAATCGTGGCCCTTGATTAATTCCGCTGCAAGTAAGGCGATTTCCTCGGGTGGATTTTGCAAGTCTGCATCAAGCGTAATAATGGATTCGCCGCGAGCGTACTCAAAGCCAGCCATGATAGCCATGTGCTGACCAAAGTTGTTCTGAAATAAAACAACCCGAGTGGTGTCTGGTCGCAAATCAAATTGCGCTGCTAGCATCCCTGCAGAGCGATCTCTACTACCATCGTTCACAAAAATAATTTCGTAGCGAAGATTTAATTTCGCTTGCAATTGATCCATTGCGGGATACAGGCGATCAAACAGGGCTTGTAGACCCTCTTGCTCGTTGTATACCGGAATGACGATACTCAGTTGGGGTGCTGGCTGTGAGGGGTTTGCAGTCATACCGCAATTTTGCCTTATGTCGACTCTGGGGTCTAATTTAAGCAATCACAAGCAATTTGGCCCGCCCAGAGCAGCCCAGCAACGCTAACTTTTGCGGTACTTGGTCAAAAGACCCAGCAAGGCATTCACAATGCGCTCCACATCCGCGTTGCTCATCCCTGGAAAGAGTGGCAAAGTCAGAATGGATTTGCCGATGCGCACTGCAATTGGCGTATTGCTGAGTTGGTAACCTTTTTGCTGGTAAAGACTGAAGCCGGTAATGGCTGGGTAGTGAACGCCGGTACCGATGCCCTGTTCTTTTAATTCGGCCATGATGTGGGCGCGGTCAACGGTGAGTTGCTCAAGAGGCAATACGATCTGAAACATATGCCAGTTGGTTTTGCAATTACCATCCGATT
>CALRRC020000142.1:0-3844 GCA_943370515.1 Erythrobacter sanguineus
TAAGACTCAATCTTGATTTTCTTAAACTTACCGAGCAGCGCTAAACTCGCCAAGATTTGATTGGCCATATCGGCATCGAGCTCCCCTTTGGCTAAGGCATACAGTACTTGGTCTGCGCGCTCGCTCTCAGGAGCGCCTAGCAAGGCTTTAAAGATTTGTCCTTGGCTCATACTTAAATCAAGCTGCAATGGCGTCAAATTCACTTGTATCTGACTACCCTTGATGCCATAGCGCACTTGGGCCATCTCGATTAGTTCACTGCGCTGCTTTTCTTGGAGCTGGGCTAGCGTGGGTAAGTTGGAATTGGTAACGCCTTCCACGCTCACTGCAGCATCAGGCGGAGCAGTGGCGGGCTCTACGGGATAGCCTTTGCGGGGGCGTTTATATACTAGGTCGTCATCCATCGTTTATTCAGCTCATTCTCTATCCAGTGCTGCTCATTGCACCCATAGTAATGCCTATCTGAAGGCGGGAGCAAGGCGGCTAAATCCCTGCAAAGCGTGTGCCGAGGGAGTTGGAGTATTTGCTGCCGCAGCACCCCGCCCCCCTTTTTTTCTGCATTACCAATTGAGACTAATCAGGAAGCGGTAGCCTATATATAGGACGATGAATAGCCCGATGACAGCGACGGTGCGTATATCCAGCATGATCTTAAATAGGCGCAATCGTTTGTGGCCACACTCAATCATTACGTACATCGCTGTCTCCCTTGGTTGTAAAGCACTCAGCTTAGAGAGATGCAAGGCATAAAAACAGGGGAAAAGGATTATTTAGTTGTAGGAAACGACTGAGTGGGGGGGTGCAGGTGTAGCCAAGTTCACTATTACTTCTTACTGGCTTTAAGCTCTGCCTCGAGTTCATTGATTTTGCTTTGCATTGCAGCGATTCTGGAATTGAGCAGACCCACATTCAGGTATGTCTCGTCTGCAACCGGCGATGCCAGGTGGCTAGCCCATCCTAGCCATGATGAATCATAAATTTTGACCTTCTTGTATCCCAGATTTTGCAGAACCACTGCGGTCTCTGCGGCGCGCACACCGCTTTGGCAATACACCACGGTCTCTTTGTTCGGGTCTAATTTGGAATAAAGCGCCTTGAGATCCTCTGTTGACTTTAAGGCCATGCCACTATTAGTTTTTACTTCGCGCTTAGCCAGTTTTGATCCCGTTGCCGGGTCTTTCCAGTTTTGCTCATACGGAATGCTGATTGCGCCCGGTATATGGCCACCCCGGATAGCGCGCACATCGTTACCCTTAAACTCACTAAAGGTTCTTGCATCGATGACTTGAATCGATTGATCGTTGAATAGCTTACGCATTTGCTCATTGCTAACGACTAAATTTTCTTGTGGAACTAATTTGACATTAACCGCCGCTAAGGTTGATGGGGCTCTCTCGATGGCTAAATTAGCGTCAGCCCAGCCATCAATGCCGTCATGAAACACCTTGGCCTGCTTACCCCCAAAGTAATTGATTGTGAATAGGCCAAAATAGGCATAAGCGTTGCCTCTTGAGCCGTACACAATAATTTCTTTATTTATGTCGAGCCCAGCCTTATTAAAGATGGCATTGATATCGGCAATATCAATGTAGTCCTCGCGATTGGGATCCCGTAGCGCTGCTCCTATCTCGCCAATACTAATTGCCCCTGGAATGTGCCCATCGAGGTAATTTTTAGTGGCGCGCACATCCCATAGGATGACTCCGCGCTGCTGCGCGGCTTTTACGTAGTCCAAATCCACAATACTGCTGGATTGGGCATAGGCCAGACCTCCAGAAAATGAGGCTGCCAGAAAAATGGTTTTTACTATAAAAAGGATGGTTTTCATGGGGGGTTCCTTTGGAATAGCGCTTTGCATACTGTACTCTTTGTTTAACTAAAGACAACACACACTGCTTCAGTTATTTTCTTAAGTCCTCACTGATTTCAATCGCAGTTTCTAAAACGCGTTATTTGGCAATCTACCATTTATCTCAAACGCTTACTGCAGCCACCGTGCTGCTGCATCTAGTAATCCCTGCCGAACCTGCAATTGCCGCGCAGGATCGGTATCACCGCAGGCTAATCGGCATTTCCAGTCGCTTGGCGCTTCAAAGTCGCAATGGGATGCGCCGGCAATTAACTCATCACGCCAAAGGGCTTTCATCTCAGGGCCCCATGGCGCTGCAACTGCCTTTGCATTGCAGCTTGATGCGGGGGCTCTTAAAATGAGGGCTTCCGTAGTAAGGCGTCTAGCTGCAGCAATGCCAGCGCGCTCCGTTTCATTGGATAAGACCCGATCAAATGGATCAAGTCCTACAAATCCCACCACGCCAGGCGTATCTGCCGCCAGTAAGCTAGAGAGGCCTCCTGCTGAAAAGCCGACGAGCATGATGCGCGGACTACTACCGCCAAAGGTATCTGTGTTGCGCAGCAGATTAACTAAACCAGCAATCGCAGCGGCATTACAACGAAAATCAAAGGTGCACGGCATGTCGGACGTAATCGCTAGAACACCCCTAGCTGCTAGTGCTTGGGCATGCTCTCCCATAGTAGTGCGACTGCGTGTGAAGCCATGGGTCAGAATGGCTGCACCTTTTTGTGGGCCTATGGGCTTATAGACATCCACTTCTACGGAAGTGCCGTTGATTTTTACTGCCTGGGTTTGCGGGATTATTTTTGGTACAGATTCAGATGCGTACAGCGCATTGGAAGCCAAAAAAAGAACTAGGGCTATGCCTTTTAAAATAGTGAGCGATCTCGCTGAAGATCTTATAGTGGGCATTGTTTTGATCATAATCCTGTTTATAAAGCATAAGCAGCTAGATCCATAGATTTGGCAATTGAAATTACGCGCAAAATCCATATACTTCGGCTAATGTAGGATTTTTTAGCCGAGGTCATCATGTGTAGATGGGTTGCTTACGCGGGTCCTGAGATTTACCTTGAAGACTTGATCTTCCACCAAGAGCATTCCATCGTGAGACAGAGTTTGTCCGCAAACCAGTCTGCCTGGGTCACCAATGGCGATGGTTTCGGTGTGGCTTGGTATAACAATCGCACCGCACCTGGGCTCTTCAAAGACGTCCTTCCTGCTTGGAACGACAGTAATCTGCGCTCACTAGCGGCGCATATACAAACTAAACTATTTTTTGCCCATGTTCGCGCCACCACGGGCACTGCGGTCAACAGAAGCAACTGCCATCCATTTACCTGGCAAAACTGGACCTTCATGCACAACGGCAAGATTGGCAACTGGCATGACTGCCGTAAGGATGTAGAAGACCTCATCGACAACGCGCACTACCCACACAGAGAAGGCACTACAGACAGTGAAGCCCTGTTTTTAGTGGCACTGAGCAAGGGTTTGATTCATGACCCGATTGCTGCCATTCAAGAGACGATGCATGATGTTGCAAAAATTATGGATCAGCACCATGCCGACGAACCGATGCGGATTTCCTGCGCCCTGACCAATGGGCGAGACATCTGGGCCTTTCGGTATTCCAGCGATGACCAATCGCCAAGCATGTACTACGGCACGCCCCATACTCGCGCCATGGACCGCGGTCAGCACGCCATTACTACCATTGCATCCGAGCCATCGGATTCAGATGCTGCACATTGGTTCAAGGTTGAAGAACGCAGTGGTGTGCATTGGACAGAGAGTGGGATAGAGCATTTCAAAATCACACTCTAGCCTGCTATCTGCAAGCAAAAAACTTACATTAGCAGTCACTTGGATGACTACTTGGGAGAAGAGTTAATCCTTTAGAACGCTACTGCGGTCGCTGTCACTTACGCTTTTTTCACCCACGCACTGCACCACCCTCTGGAGGAGACAGCACTGCCACCAAATGCTAGG
>CALRRC020000143.1:0-3813 GCA_943370515.1 Erythrobacter sanguineus
AATAAAGTAGGACGCATACCGGAGACTATCATTTGGGCAATGACTTGATTGCGCAATCGGCGATAAGAGTGGCTGCATCACCCATGCGCGGGCCGGGGCGAACCAGTACATCACTTTGCGCTGTCGAAAAGAAACAGATGCGATTAGCCTCTATCGCTGGAATGGATTTCCAGCCGGGGCGCTGTGCCAACTGCTTTGCCGATGCTTCAGTAGTCATCATCAAATCTGGTCTCGCCTGCGCTACGAATTCTGGGTTGATCTTCGGATAAGCCCCCATCTTTTGTGTAGCAATGTTTTGCATTCCGAGTCGATCGAGTAATTCGCCGATGAAGGAGGTTTTGCCTGCCGCAAAGGGGGCTGAGTTCACTTCAAAGTAAACCCGAGCTGCTTTTTGTGAAGGCGATAAGGTGCGACTTGCCCGAGCAATATCAAGTTGGATGCGCTCCCATACCGCACCCGATTCAGTAGTGCCTAAAACTGCATCCAACTGCCGTAAAGTGCGCTGCACATCGGCCATCGACTGCACATCAAATGCCATTACTGAAATACCTAAGGATTGCAAGCGCGTAATCAGAGGGGATGATTTTTCAACCAAGACTAAGTCTGGCTTTAGGCGAACAATTCCCTCAATATTGGCATCGGCAATGCCGCCTAAGCGCGGTAAAGCATCAACTGACTTGGGCCAATTGGAGAAGCGATCCACCCCCACTAAAACAGAGCACTTACCCAGAGCACATACAGACTCGGTCAGGGAGGGCAGCATACTAACTATGCGCTGGGCAGGGGCACTCAGGACTACCGTTGTATTTCGATCGTCGACAATCGATATTGATTGAGCAAAAGTGTTGCTAGACCAGCCGGTCTGAAGAATAAAAAAAACAGCAAAAAAAGAAGCTGTTGATTTCATATTCAGAATGAGTATCCCCATTTTATTTAAAGTTGTAACGTACGTTTACAAAATAGGACCGCGGCTCACTTGGGTAGTAAGAGTATCGGCTCGAGACATTACTGGGGGCGGTGCCGTAAGTTGCATATTGAGCATTACCCACATTCTTGATAGTAAACCGACCCTCGAGCGATTGGTATCTGTAGGAGGCATATACATCAGCTACAACATACGCTGGCATCGTTTGTGCAGCATTGAAATAGCTTGGTCCAGTATCGTAGTTTTGCTCACTAACGTAATTGATGACACCGCCAAATGAGGTATTTGGTGTAAGCGCATAATTTGCACGTGCATTTAACAAGGTGTTGGGGGCTATCGGAATTGCATTGCCGGAAAAAGGCCCATTAGCATAAAACGATTTTTGGTATTTTCCACCTGCCGCCACATTGAGTGACTTACTTAGATTGCTAGCAATGTCGAATAAGAGGCCGTTTCGATCCACTTGGTAAATGGAGTTGTAGTTATAGCCTGTGGCTGGGTTATAGCTGATTTCGTTTTGTGTGGCCGATCTAAATATGGATGAGGTAATTTTTGAATTAAGTACGGACCAACTGCCACCCAGTTCGTACGTTTGGGTTGTTTGGGGCTGAAGTATTCCATTAAACACAGTAATAGCCTGGTAGTTGGGGGCCGGCCCATAGGCTACGCCCCAATATTCATCTATGTTAGGAAACCGAAAAGATTGATTCCATTTGGCATAAATGCGTTGACCAGGTGAATAATTAAAGTTGAGCGCTATATCTCCTGCATTAGCAGCATATTGTTGATTACTGACTGAGGTTCCATTTGATGCGCTAACCGATGTGCTGGAAGTTGATGCTTGCTGTACTTGACGACGAAAGCCACCGCTAGCTTCGATAGTTGATGTTAAAGGTATTCGTTGTATTAAATAGATGGATTGATTTATTTGTGTCGCATTTTGCGTATTGTTCGTAAGGCCATTGAAAAATCCATTTCCCTGATTCGCAAGAATGATGGCTTGAGACAGTGGGGAGTAGGTGCCGATTCCGGATTGATTGGCTTTCGAATAATCATATCCAAACACAGAGGTACCAAACATTCCGAAATTAGCTTTTACTCGCGGTGAGGCAGCCAATTGCCAACCTTGGAGATCATTATTTCTAGGGCTGCCAGCATACGGATTGCCAGCAAAAAAATCGGATTGAGGACTATAAAAGGAGGAGTTCTTTGTACTATAGGAGCTGTCGAATTCAACGGTGTATTGCGAGTTAATGGCCTTGGTCAGGCCTTGCCGAAATCCTGAGTTTTTTACAGTTATATTGTCGCCACTATTTTGTGGTCGAACTGACCTTGGGTCTCCCGACCCAAAAACGCCAACAACCGGACCTGCCAATTGAGAATTAGTGTAGCCATAAAACGCATCGATAAAGACCCGATCATTTCCGCCAAGCGATTGAGAGATCTTTGCGTCGACAGAGTACGCATTTGCTGCTGTATTTGCTCTCCATCCATTGGTATTGGATGTATTTGCTGAAATTTGATACGTTGTTTTATCAACCGTATTTTTTAGAATGACATTGTTAATTAAGGTGCCCCAGCTTCCGTAGGTCGTGGATGCCTGGTTAATATTTTTCTTGCCGCCGTTGGTAATGATATTGATCACACCGCCAACAGCGCCGTTGCCGTATTGAACCCCTGCACCACCTTGCACAATTTCAATTCGCTCTACCGAGTCAATTGGTATCGAGCCCCAGTCAATATTGGACGAATCAATTGGATTAATTCGTATGCCATCGATGAGGATCAGCGTATTGCTGCTAGCAGTTGGACCAAAGCCACCCATATCCACCGTTGCATCTAGATTTAGGGTGCCTGCATTTACTCCTCGAACCCTTAATCCCCCAATTTGGGATAGCACTTGCGGGATAGTATTGGAGCTCGAGTTTTCAATTTCATCGCGCGTGATGACTTTTACATTTGCAGGAACTTCGTTGAGATTTTCCTCAAATCGAGATCCTGAAACGATCAGTGTTGTGCCAGTGCTGGAGTTTTGTGCTGCTGCATTTGTAAATGGAATAGCACTAGATAAAAGCGTTGCTAACAGTGCAGTTGTGCACTGTTTATTTCTGAACTGCTGTTTCATGATGAACCTTCTGCCGTCGAATCACCAGGCCAACTTCCCCGTTAGCCGAGTCGAACAGAACTTCGTGGGCGTGAGTCCAAAACGTCAATATGCACGGCGCATGGAGTCCATGCGAACGCTTCTATCGGCGCGCGAAGGATCCCCGTCCGCAAAATTCCACCTGTTTTGGCCGGTATCCGGGCTGGCAAATTTAAGAACTTGACCTTCCCATGCGATTGACGCGCACAGTGGCTATATCCAAGTTCTCCGTGCCTAGCTACAAGGCACATTTGCTTACCGTTGCGGGGGCAGCACACGTTTGATTAGTGTTTCCCGTTTAACCTTATTGCAATGCAATAAAGCACCATAACTTTTCAATACTACTGCATTTAAGCCCCCTAAATATTGGGGTTTTTACTGACTGAGCCTACAATGGCATAGTTAGAACAATAAAAATATGACCGTACTAGACAAACACCCCGAAAAGAATCTGATCCGCTTGCAGCTGAGTCAAAACGTCGTTTTGCAGCATTTGGATCCGGCAAGCATGGCTGAACTAGAGCGCCATTTGGTGATTTCTGACCTCAAAAAATCGGAGATTTTGCTGCACCAAGGCGACCATCAAATGGAGCAGTATTTTATTTTGGATGGCATTTTGAAGCGGATTGTTTCAAGCTCGGATGCAAAAGAAATGATCTTGCGTTTTTCAATCGAAAAAGACATCGAAACCAGCTATGCCGCATGGCGTCTTAAGAAGTCTGCCCCCTACAGCATTGCTTGCGTG
>CALRRC020000144.1:0-3804 GCA_943370515.1 Erythrobacter sanguineus
GTGACGATTGGCAGTGAAGTCAGGCAGGGCGCCGCTATCCTCAATGGAACGACTGAAAGTGTTGTTGGGATTATTCAAATGATTCGGGGTGGCAATGCGCGCGAGGTGGTGAGCCGGATTAAATTAAAGGTCCGCGAAATCAATGAAGCAAAGCTATTGCCTGACGGTTTGCAGATCATTCCTTTTTATGATCGGACCGATCTGATTGATGCTGCCATGTTTAACGTAGCCAAGGTATTGATTGAGGGCATCATTCTGGTGATTGTCTTGCTCTTCTTGTTTTTGGGGGATGTACGCTCGTCGATCATCGTGGTAGCGACTTTAATTCTCACTCCGCTCCTGACCTTCCTCGTCATGAATCGCTATGGCATATCAGCGAATTTGATGTCGCTTGGGGGTCTTGCTATTGCGGTGGGCATCATGGTCGATGGCTCGGTAGTAGTGGTTGAAAATACCTTTGCTAAATTAGGTGCGCGCCTCAAATCAGGTGAATCAAAAAACCGTATCATCTTAGAAGCGGCAACTGAAGTGGGTAAGCCCGTCCTATTCGGCGTTGGCATCATCATTTTGGTATTCATGCCACTACTCTCACTAGAGGGAATGGAAGGCAAGATGTTTGCACCCATGGCAATCACGATTGCGATTGCCTTAACCATATCCTTGATTCTGTCGTTTACGCTTTCGCCTGTCTTGTGCTCCTATATTTTGAAGGGCGGCGGCGAGGAAGATACGCGGATTGTGAGAACCCTCAGAACGCCCTATACCAAGTGGCTCCATTGGTGCTTAGATAATCCTAAGTTAGTTGTGAAGCGCGCCATTATTTTGCTGCTAACGAGTTTTGTTGCATTTATGATGCTGGGCAAATCGTTTATTCCGGTAATGCAAGAGGGTTCGATTACCCCCTTAATCGCGAAGTCGCCGAATATTTCTTTGGATGAGTCGATTAAGCTGGAATTTGAGGCGATGAAGCGCATCATGACGGTGCCAGGCGTTGAGCGTGTCGTTTCGCGCTTGGGCCGCGGCGAGTCCCCCGCCGATCCTGGCCAACCGTTTGAGTCTGATCCCATTGTCACACTCAAGCCATTGGGCGATCGCGATTTAAGTCAGGAAGAGATTGCGAACCAAATTCGAGAGAAGTTAAAAACCTTACCCGGTGTTGAGTTGTCGATTTCCCAGCCCATTGCTGCGCGTGTCGATGAGATGGTCTCGGGGGTACGTTCGCAGGTTGCCATCAAGATTTTCGGTCAAGACCTTGCGGAGCTTAAAAAACTCGGCGATCAAATCAGTCAAGTGCTCAGTAATATGAAGGGTAGTACCGACTTGCGAATTGAAAAGGCATCAGGCCAAAACTACCTCAATATTAAGATCGATCGGGATGCGATTGCACGCTACGGTATTAATGTCTCGGATGTCAATGAAGTCATCGAAACTGCGATCGGTGGTAAACAAGCCTCCATTGTGTATGAGGGTGAGCGCCGCTTTCCATTAATGCTGCGCTACCCCGCGCCGTATCGCGACAACGTGGAAGCAATTTCAGGGATTATTTTGCATTCACCCAATGGCGCACAAGTGCTGCTGCGTGATTTAGCGGAGATCAGCCTGATAGATGGACCTGCGCAAATTTCACGGGAGAGTGGCAAACGTCGTTTGGTCATTGGCGTGAATGTGGAGGGCCGAGATTTGGGCGGTTTTGTAAAAGAGGCCCAAGAGCAAATCGCGAAGAAAGTAACCCTACCCGAGGGGTATACCTTGCAATGGGGCGGTCAGTTTGAAAACATGGAACGGGCGATGGCGCGTTTGATGATCATTATCCCCATCACCATTGCGGCGATTTTCTTTCTCCTATTCATGTTGTTTAATTCGATCCGCCTGGCTGGCTTGATTATTTTGGTTCTGCCGTTTGCATCGATTGGCGGTATTTTTGGCTTGCTCATAAGTGGCGAGTATTTATCGGTACCAGCAGCGGTTGGTTTTATCAATTTATGGGGTATTGCCGTTTTAAATGGCGTGGTGCTAATCTCCTTTATTAAACAACTGCGGGAAGAGGGGCGCTCGATGCAGGATGCCTTGATCGAGGGGTGTGAGCATCGTTTCAGGCCGGTGATGATGACGGCATCGGTGGCAATGCTAGCTTTGGTGCCGATGTTATTCTCGGGCGGTCCAGGCTCGGAAGTAACGCGACCCTTGGCAGTGGTAGTAATTTCAGGTTTAATTACCTCTACCGCACTTACATTGTTGGTATTGCCGGTTTTGTACCGCACATTTGAAGAAAAAGAGATTGAAGCATGATCGAAATTAAAGCCGTCTTTCGTCCTGGGCGATTACCCGCCCTGCGAAATGCCTTGATGGATACGCCTGGCTTTCCGGGGATGACCGTAACGCGTGTAGAAGGCTGTAGTGCGCCAGGCAGCACCGGCAAATCATCGATCAAAGAAGAGTTAACCGACTATTCGGCAAAAGTACGAATTGAAATTGTGTGCAGTGCCGACGTTGCTGATCGCCTGATGGATCGCATTGTCGAGGTTTGTCAAACTGGGCAAATTGGCGATGGGGTCGTATGGAAAACCGATGTGGATAGAGTATTCTTTATTGCCAAGAACTACGGCACAACCTAATCCGTTATTACTGTGACGCAGTAAAAAGCCTCGCTAGAAATTCTGCGAGGCTTTTTTGTTAGCCCATCAAGGGCGAATGGTTGACTTACTTCACCAAAACAACCGGCTGTTTTGCGCCTGCAACAATCTTTTGTGCAATCGATCCCATGATCATGTCGACAAAGCTGCTACGGCCTTTTGAGCCCATCACAATCATGTCCATTTTCTCTTTAGTAGCTAGAGTAATAATTTCTTCAGAAATATTGCCGCGCTTAATTACTATCGTGTATTTGATACCAGCTGCATCCAATGCTTTTTGTGCTGGCTTGAGCTCTTTCTCGCTGACTTCACGCAGGTAGTCATCGACTACGCTCTTGGCTACAAATTGCTTTACGTGGTTAAGGCCGATATCGTCGTGCACATTAATCAAGGTGACAGTGCACTTACTTTTAAGGTCAGTCGATAGCTTAGCGACGTATTTACAGGCATTAATAGCCGATTTTGAGCCGTCTACGGGTAACAATATTTTCATGTTTTCTCCTTAAGGATGATTGTGCGTTCTTGTTATGGTAAAAATTTGTACCAGTTCAGTTTAGCATTGCCATGACGCTATTCTTGATCAAAAAAAGCTTTCCAGATTTGATGTGCATCAAATTCGATTGGTCTTTTATGAATCTTTTGCTTGGTGAGGGAGCCTCAATTACTTAATTAGAGTCAAGGCATTTTTAAAGCCAGGATGCTTGCAGGTCTTGAGCCACTCAAATGCCAGCATTTCAACCGTCTTGAGTGTGGCGCCGGATTCCTTTAGGCGCATAGTAGCTATGGTTTTATCGAGGGATTGGCGTGAGCCGATCGCGTCTACCGCAATCGAGACTGCAAAACCGTGCTCAAGTAGCCCAAGCGCCGTTTGCATTAGGCAAACGTGGGCCTCGCAGCCAACCAATACCAATTGCTTACGATCGGTAGGGATATGGCTGATGAGTCCATCGCTGCAGCCATCAAAGTGAAACTTCGTCACGGTTTTCTGACACAGGGCCTTTAATTCAGGGTGGTTTTCCCCAAGGCCTGCTGGGTTTTCTTCAGTCCCAATGATGGGTATATCGAGTTGCTTGGCAATTTTGGCCAGCCGGATGCATTGGCCTAGCACGTGAGCATGGTCCTCAATCGCTGGCATGAGCTTGGATTGCATGTCGATGATGAGTAATACGCT
>CALRRC020000145.1:0-3803 GCA_943370515.1 Erythrobacter sanguineus
AGGCATCCTGCAGGGCGGCTACCTTGCTTTTAATCACCCCCAAATCACTAATCACCACTTTTTGACTGGCGATTTTAGCGTCGATGCGGTCTATTGGCTTATTCTCCGCAGCCATCAACTGCGAGACGATGCTCGCCACATCGATCGATGCATTCGTCGCTGAACTGGTAGAGGATATCGCCACGGAAAAGCCTTTTATTTGGGCTCAACCTTCACATAAAAAGGTTTCGCTAATGGCTTAACGGCTAAGGATGCCAATTCCTTTAGGTTTCAAGCTAAAAGCGGGGGTTCTTTCCCGGATAGATGGGCATACAAATCAATAATTTGAGCTAAAAAACCCACTTTTTAAATCAGAGGCAATTTTTATCCAAAAGTGCGGCAATTTTTGCCATTTTTGATGTTTTTTCCCCTGAACTACAGTATATTTAGTGTCTATTGGGGTGCTAATCACTAGATATAGGTTAGTGCTTACTGATTTAGCGCCGTTTTTAGGCGATTTCTTCATTTTTTGATCAGGCAATAGGCCGATACGCATGAAAATATTGGGTTTTGACACCGCACGATTGCCGAGCCCCTCGGCACAAGGTGCCATCCCCATATTGGTACTGTTAGTACTGGTCATGATGCTGGTGCCCTTACCAGCCTTTCTGCTCGATGTGCTTTTTACCTTCAATATTGCACTCTCGATCATTGTTCTGTTTACGGCGATCAATATCAAGAGTTTTAATGATTTCGTTGCCTTTCCTACCGTACTGCTTCTCACCACCTTACTGCGCTTATCGCTGAACGTGGCTTCCACCCGCATTGTGCTGATGGAAGGCCATAAAGGCACCGATGCAGCCGGCAAGGTAATTGAGGCCTTTGGTGTGTTTTTAATTGGTGGCAATTATGCGGTGGGTATCGTCATCTTTATTGTGATCACCATCATTAATTTCGTGGTGATCACCAAAGGTTCTGGCCGTGTGGCCGAAGTATCTGCCCGCTTTGCCTTGGACTCGATGCCCGGCAAGCAAATGGCGATTGACGCCGATCTCAATGCGGGCCTGATCCAGCAAGATGAAGCGAAAGCCCGCCGCGCCAACGTTGCACAAGAGGCAGACTTTTTCGGCTCCATGGATGGTGCTTCTAAGTTCGTTCGGGGCGATGCCATTGCCGGCATCATGATTTTGGTGATCAACCTGATCGGCGGCGTGATGATCGGCGTGCTGCAGCACGACATGGAATTTGGTAAATCCCTTGGAGTATTTGCATCGCTGACGATTGGCGATGGCCTGGTTGCACAAATTCCGGCGCTGATCATTTCAACGGCGGCTGGTATCTTGGTCACCCGCGTTGCGACCGAAGACGATTTTTCAGGGCAGGTCTCCAAGCAATTTGAAGCCAATAGCAGCGCCTTGGGCGTAGTGGCTGCTGTGATGGGTATTTTGGGCATTTTGCCCGGCATGCCTCACCTCATCTTTCTTAGCTTTGCTGTGCTTTTTGGGGGTCTTGCCTACTTAAGCCATCAACGCATTAAACGAAAGGTTGCGGCAGAAAAAATTGCCTCTGCCAAACCGGTTGTAAATGAAGAGCTGGAGTGGAAAGATGTGCCGATCGTCGAGCCGCTCTGCCTTGAATTGGCTTACCGACTGATTCCGCTAGTGGACAAAGGTGATGAGAGCGATCTCATCAAACGCATCAAAGCGATTCGGCGTAAGTTTGTGACCCAAGTTGGCTTTTTAATTCCGTCGGTGCACATTCGGGATAATCTTCAGTTGAGCGCAGAGACCTACCGCATCTTGCTCTATGGCGCAGAAATTGGCCGCGGCCAGTGCTTGCCCGATCGCTTACTCGCCATTCAGCAAAGTGGTACTGAAAAAATTCCGGGCATTGAAGTCAAAGACCCGACCTTTGGCATGCCCGCAGTGTGGATCGAACGCAACATGCGCGATGAGGCGATTGCGAAAGGCTATACCGTGGTAGAGCCCGCCGTGGTCATCACTACCCACCTGGACCACCTGATTCACCAACACGCCGCTGAACTGCTGGGCCGCCAAGAAACGCAAGATTTACTCGATCATTTCAAGATGAGTTATCCCAAATTGGTTGAGGATGTGATTCCAAAGATTGTGACCGTAGCCCAATTGCAACGCACGTTGCAACTGTTGCTAGAAGAAAGTGTACCCATCAAAGACCTACGCACTATTTTGGAGATCTCCAGCGAGTTCGCCGGCAAACTCAATGACCCACTCGAGATCCTGCCCCACATTCGGTATGCACTGCGCCGCACCATTGTTCAAGACACCCTCGGCGACGGCAACAATTACCAGGTTCTCGGAATTCAGCCGGAATTTGAACGCTTAATTGAGCAGTCGATTGGCGCTGGCGCGATTGCGCCAGACGGGCTGATTGAGCCTTCATTGGCCCGCATGTTTGGTGAAGAGGTGATTAAGGGGGTCCAAGAAATGGAGAACCAAAACCTGCCCCCAGTGATCGTAAGCGGCACTCGGACCCGCACCACCATCTCCCGAATAGCGCGCCGAGTCTGCCCCCAGGCGATTGTGCTCGCTTTAAGCGAACTGCCGCCCACTTCCAATCTTGCATTCTTCAAAGTTCTTTGTTCCCAAACGGGCAAAAACCCCTAAAATCACCATACAAGAGATCTACTCCGGAGTTTAAGCATGGGCCCACAAAAATTCATCGCAGCCAATACTGCCGAAGCATTAAAGTTGATTCGCACTGAATTGGGTTCGGATGCCATGGTGCTTTCCACGAAAGACACCGACCAAGGCGTCGAGATCATTGCCATCACCTCGCAAGACTTAGCCAATTTATCCAGCCACTCTGAATCAGCCGAAGCCTTTAGCGCTGAAGTCAGTCCGTTTTCAGAGCGGTCCATGGCCCAATCTGGCCTTTCCGATAAATTTGAGAATGCGCTTGCCCGCCGCGTCCAGAGCCCCGAGCCAAAATTGCGCAATGACATTCCTGTGGGGAGCCTGAGGCGTAACCCAGCCAGAGCAGGCCGCCCCATTCGAGCGCCCGGATCCGAAGCATTTTTGCCAACTTCATTTAATGATGTTGAGCGCATTCAGCGCAATGACAGTAGCGTGATCAATCCTTCCAATAATGACGCAATATTTAATGCATCTGCCGCTGCAAATGCAAAGGCTGCTCAGGATCTTGCGGCACTGAACGCCGCCAGGGTAGCTGCGCAGAACGCCGCGCAAGCGCATCGTAATTCCGAAGCAGTGTTGCAAAAAGCGGCTGCCTCTAGTGCCCCCAGCGCCCCAAGCGTACCGCCTGTTGCCACAGGTCTGAGTGGATTTGAATCCGCCAGCTCGCCCAAGGTTGAAAAACTCTTAACCGAAATCAGTGAAGTGAAATACCTACTGCAGTCCCATGTTGCCAGTAATTTTTGGGGCAGTATTCAGCAGGAAAATAAGCACGTTACCGAAATTGTGAAGCACCTGCTGAACAGTGGCTTTTCACCAAAGCTGTGCGCTGAAATTGCGCACAAGCTGCCTGAAGATCTGAGCGTTCCGGCTCTCATCAAAAATGCCCGCGAGCAAGTCAAGTGCATGATTAAGACATCCCATGCGTTTGATATTTTTGATCGCGGCGGTATATTCGCATTTATTGGCCCAACTGGCGTTGGTAAAACCACCACCGTTGCCAAGATTGCAGCGCGCTGCGTACTGCGTTATGGCCGCAATCAAGTGGCCCTCCTCACGACCGACACCTACCGTATTGGCGCTCAGGAGCAACTCAAAACCTTTGCCAAAATCTTGGGCCTATCACTCACTGCCGTTAGGGATAGTGAGGAT
>CALRRC020000146.1:0-3801 GCA_943370515.1 Erythrobacter sanguineus
CCCTATTATCCGTCACCCCACTCAAGAATAGCTATGATTCGGTATGGCCTCGTTTGATCATCAAATCGACTTTTTGAAGCGGCATTCTGTATTTGCTAGCCGCTGGTTACAGGCGCGCCCCGATTGGGCCCCGTGGCTTGCCGAGCAGCAAGGTCAGTCGGTTAACTTGGTGGCGATTAAGGCCCTGCTTGAGCCAGCGCAAGCGATCGCCGCTGAGCCCGAATTAGACGAATTAAAGCTAATGACGGAGTTACGCTTAGCCCGTCAGAAATTAATGCTGTGTTTGGGTTTACGTGATCTGAGTGGGCAAGCCCCATTGGCTGAGGTTACGGGGGCGCTGAGTGTATTTGCTGAACAAACCGTCGCAATAGCTTTGGAGGCGATCCGCGCCGACCTGAAGGGACGCTTCGGTATTCCGTGGTCTTCAGAAGGCAATTGTGAGGTCCCGCTGATGGTGGTTGGCATGGGTAAGCTCGGTGGTTATGAGCTGAATCTGTCCTCAGACATCGATTTAATTTTCCTCTATGAGTACGAAGGCGATACCCAAGGCGGCGAAAAAAGCCTGTCGAATCACGAGTGGTTTACTCGGATGGGCAAACGCTTAATTAAGATCATCTCTGAGCACGATGCCAATGGCTTTGTCTTCCGGGTGGATATGCGTTTGCGGCCCAATGGCGACTCTGGTCCCTTGGTATGCAGCTTGGATATGCTCGAGGTGTATTTGACAGTGCAAGGCCGCGAGTGGGAGCGTTATGCTTGGATCAAAGGGCGACTGATTTATCCGCTACCAGGTTCGCTAGATCATGGGCGCTGCGAAAAAGGATTGGATCAACTCATCCGCCCGTTTGTTTATCGACGCCACTTGGATTACGGCGTGATTGCAGCGATTCGAGATTTACACACGCAGATACAGCGCGAGGCAGAAAAACGCAGCGCCAATCGCCATGGCAGATCCCACGATATCAAGCTGGGACGAGGCGGTATTCGTGAAATTGAATTTTTAGCGCAAATGTTTCAACTAATGCGTGGTGGTACAGATCCACGCTTTCGAATTAGGCCGACCTTGCAAGTGTTGCAGTTGTTGGCCCAGCAGAATCTATTGCCAGAGAAAGAGGTGCATGATTTAACCGAGGCTTATATTTTCCTGCGTCGCCTTGAGCACCGCATTCAGCTATGGGAAGACCAGCAAACCCACTATTTTCCGGAAGATGCCGAGTCACGAGCGCGTTTAGCGCAGGCTATGGCTGGACCAGATGAAAAGTCTGAGGCGACTTTATCGGCATTCCTAGAAGAGCTCACGCGTCATCAGGATCGGGTTGCTCGTTTGTTTGAAAAAGCCTTTGTGCTAGACGATAAAACACGCCTCGATACCGAATCTATTGCATCCGATTGGCAGCCCAATTGCGACCGTTATCCAGAGGCCTGTCAGCGTTGGCAGACTTGGCTGGAAAGTTCAAAACAACGCAGCTTGCCAGAAAAAAGCCGACACATCTTTAATAATTTAATTTGCAAGGCGGCAGAGCAGTTGGAGCAGGGCACAATTGATCCTGCTGTAGCCGACCAAACCTTACTGCGCTTCTTTGATCTATTGGAGGCCATTGCGCGGCGTAGCGCATACCTTTCCATATTGGCGGAGTACCCCAGTGCCTTGCATAATATTTTGGCTTTATTGCAGGCTTCGCAATGGGGTGCAAGCTACTTAAGCCGTCATCCCCATTTGCTGGATTACCTACTCGCTACCCGTTCTGAATCGGAACTCGTGAATCACCCGGAAGTCTATTGGAAGGGCATTAAGGCCGATTTAGATATGCGCCTCGATGACGCTCTAGCAGATGGCGATGGCGCAGCCGAGCACGCCATGGATATTTTGCGGGTGACCCACCATACCGAAACCTTCATTACGCTGTTGGCCGATTTGGGAATAGGTATTGCCAAACCGTTGAGCGTTGAGGCGGTAAGCGATCGCCTATCTGCCTTGGCTGATTTAATTCTGCAGGCGAGCTTTGAACGGATTTGGCCGGGCGTAGTCAAGAAATTTGATTTAGATCCAGCCCTTCCATCCTTTGCCGTGATTGCGTACGGCAAGTTAGGCGGTAAAGAGTTGGGATACGCATCAGATTTGGATTTGGTTTTTCTATACGATGAAAAAGAAGCGCAAACGGATGCAGCGCATTTCCCGGCACAAGAAGTTTTCTCATTGCTGGCCAAACGCATGATTAATTGGTTGACGACGCACACTGCTGCAGGCACTCTTTTTGAAATCGATACTCGCTTGCGGCCCAATGGTTCAGCTGGCTTCTTAGTTACGAGTCTGGATTCATTTCGCAAGTATCAGTTTCGCGAGGGCGACAATGCCGCTTGGGTTTGGGAGCATCAGGCCTTAACGCGGGCTCGATTTGCTGCCGGTAATCTCCAAGTGGCACCGCAGTTTGATGCCATTCGGTCCGATGTGTTGAGCCAAGTGCGCGATGTCGCCGCTTTGCGCTCAGAGATTTTGAGTATGCGTCGCAAAGTGCATGCTGGGCACCCCAATCCCAGCACTCAGTTTGACCTAAAGCACGATGCCGGTGGCATGGTCGATATTGAGTTCATCGTGCAATTTCTGATATTGGCTTATGCACATCAGCATCCTGCACTGATTGGTAATTTGGGGAATATCGCATTGCTAGGCATTGCTTCGAACGCAGGATTGATTGCAAACGAATCTGCCGTTGCAGTAGCCGATGCGTATCGTCTGCTGCGCGAACAGCAGCACCGATTGCGCTTAGATGGGGCCGAGAAAACCCGAGTTGATCTGAGTCTGCATCCGGACCTGCTACTGGCGCGAACCGCAGTCAGCACACTTTGGGAATCGATTTTTCAAGATACATCGAACGACTGATGTCGTTGCCCCAGCAAAAGAACGCAGTTTAATTTTGTTCTAGTAGCTCGCGGGCATGGCGCCGCGTTGTATCCGTAATCGTTGCGCCCCCGAGCATGCGGGCGATTTCTTCCACGCGCTCATTGCGACCTAGTGTGCTGACCTGTGAGAGGGTTGTATTGCCAGCTTGGGATTTGCTGACTTTGAGGTGATGATTACCTTGGGCTGCGACTTGAGGCAGGTGGGTCACGCAGATAATTTGATGGGATTCACCCAGTTGACGCAGGAGTTTTCCGACTGTTTCAGCAACGGCGCCACCAATACCAGCATCGACTTCATCAAAAATTAAGGTGGGCGTAAAGGAAGCTTTGCTGGTGATGACGCTGATCGCTAGGCTAATGCGGGCAAGTTCGCCGCCAGAAGCGACTTTAGCAAGGGAGCGCGGAGTGCTGCCCGAATGACCCGCCACTTGAAATTCGATTTGTTCAAGACCACTAGCCCCACCTTCAGGCAGGGGCAGAAGGGCAATTTCGAGTTGACCACCCGCCATGGATAAATCTTGCATCGCCAAGGTCACTTCTTTGCCGAGCTGAGTTGCTGCTTTGCTACGTTTTTGTGACAGTTGCTTTGCAGCGGTGAGATAAACCTCTTCCGCTTGCTTGACTTTACTGCGAAGCGCTTCGATGTCTTGCGCTGCAGTTAAAGCATGCAAGTGATCTGCGGTATCGGTCAGCAATTGCGGCAAGGCATCGGCATCGACTTTGTATTTACGCGCGGCACTGTGTAGATTCTGCATACGGGTCTCGAGCTGGGCTAAGCGCTCTGGATCGAGGTCTAGCTTTTGCAAATAGCGGTTCAGGCCATGCACTGCTTCATCCACCTGAATTTGTGCAGACTCAAGCGCATCCGCAATGTCTTTTAAGTTCGGGTCGTGTTCGAGT
>CALRRC020000147.1:0-3773 GCA_943370515.1 Erythrobacter sanguineus
ACGACATGTGCGGCGCCGCATCCGTTGTCGGCACGCTGCTCTCAACGGCATTGCTAGGTCTGAAGCAGAATGTGATCGGAGTCATTCCGACTTGCGAAAATATGCCTTCAGGTAAAGCAACCCGACCAGGTGACATTGTGAAAAGCATGTCAGGTCAGACTATTGAGATCTTAAATACCGACGCCGAAGGCCGGCTGATTCTGTGTGATGCACTCACCTATGTAGAGCGCTTCAAGCCAAAAGCAGTAATTGATATTGCGACCTTGACGGGCGCCTGTGTGATTGCGCTCGGTGCGGTACATAGCGGTATGTTCTCGGACGATAGTCACTTGCTGGCGGATTTAACCCAAGCCGGTCATGACTCGCTTGATACGGTGTGGCGCATGCCGCTCGATGCAGCCTATCAAGAGCAACTCAAATCAAACTTTGCTGATATGGCCAATATCGGCGGACGCCCTGCTGGTAGCGTGACAGCCGCCTGCTTTTTGAAGCGCTTTACTGAAAAGTACCCTTGGGCGCATTTGGATATTGCGGGTACGGCATGGAAAGGTGGAGCAGCAAAGGGCTCTACTGGCAGACCGGTTCCCCTCTTGGTGAATTACTTGCTTGCTCAGTCCTAAGTTGGCATGGCACGCATCGACTTTCATAGCAATGTCAGTGACAAGCTGGAATATGCCTGCAGGCTGACGCGCAAGATTTGGAGCGCTACGGCCGAAGGCGAGCCTGTCCGTAATATTGTGATGGTGGCAGAAAAAGCGGACCTCAAGCGCCTTGATGAATTGCTGTGGACCTTTAGCAAAACCGATTTTTTACCCCACTGCTATGGCGACCATGAGGCGGCGTTTGAAACCCCGATTGTTCTCCTCGACGATACCGCAGCGCCAGCCTTGGCAAACTTGCCGCATGCCGATGTGTTAATTCATTTGAGTATGCGGATGCCAAGCGATGTTGCAGCTTTGGTTGCTCGATTTCCGCGAATTGTAGAGGTGGTTACGGTGAATGAGGCAGAGCGCCTTGCAGGACGTGAGCGTTACAAAGCCTACCGCGATCTGGGTCATGAGCTCCATAATTTTGATCAAGCAAAAAGCTAAACCGTAATGCTGATTCACCCGCAAATCGATCCAGTAGCCCTTCAGATTGGGTCCTTTGGGATCCACTGGTATGGGCTAATGTATTTACTGGCCTTTGCTCAATTTATTGTGCTGGGTCGACTGTGCATCAAGCGAGCCTACTATGTTGCCTTGGGGTGGACCACCAAAGATTTAGAAGATCTGCTCTTCGCGGGAGTGCTGGGCGTAGTGCTCGGCGGGCGCATCGGCTATTCCCTGTTTTACATGCCCGAATTCTATTTGGCCAATCCGCTCAGCATCCTGAAAGTATGGGAAGGCGGAATGTCTTTTCATGGCGGACTGCTGGGCGTGATTTTGGCGATGGTTTGGTTTGCGCGGCGCAAGCAGACTTCCTTTTGGACCGTCAGTGATTTGGTTGCTCCTTTGGTGCCCTTTGGTTTGGCGTTTGGGCGCCTAGGCAACTTTATCAATGGTGAATTGTGGGGTAGACCAACCGATTTGCCTTGGGCCATGGTTTTCCCATTAGTCGATGCCATTCCACGCCACCCATCACAGTTGTACCAATTGCTCTTCGAGGGCGTCCTTCTTGGTTTGGTCTTGTGGGCCTATGCCCAAAAACCGCGTCGCCTTGGTCAGGTTTCAGGCCTATTTTTGCTGGGCTATGGCATTTGCCGTTTCTTAGTTGAGTTTGCGCGCGAGCCAGATGCGTTTTTGGGCCTACTGGGATTGGGCTTTTCAATGGGGCAATGGCTATCTATCCCCATGATTTTATTCGGTATTTACTTGCTGAAGCGTAAGTAAGTCGGTAATTTTCACTAACTGCATCTAAAAATATCTTTTTTTCGATCATTTGTTGCTAAGATCTTAAAAAGTCGCTTATTTCGCTAAAATACCAGTTGTTGTTGTAAAAATCCCTGCTGGTTAGGCGAATTAATCCTAAAAACCCATTTTTTGACCCTGTGTAACCTAAGGATGCTTCATGCTGGAGTTAATCACCAAAACCCGCTATTTATCCAAAGCGCTGAGTGCAGTACAGCGTTTAACCTCTGAGCGCGGGGAATCCAATGCGGTGAGCATGGCCAACGACGTAATCGATAACTACCGCAAGCTCACCAAAGACCAGCACCTTAAATTCTTTAGTGCTTTGATTGAAAAGCTGAGCCCCAATCCGGCGGAGGTGATGGCAGCATCACAAGCCTTTGCTGCAGAAGCCAGTGCCCGTAATTACATTCGCTTGCAAAAAGTATCGGAGTCGCCCCGTCAAGAATTTATGCGCCGTTTAAATCGGGGTCTGAATGGCACCGCCGCCGTTGTCGAAATGCGCCGTGATTTATTGCAGCTGTTAGACAAAAAACCTGAACTAGCTGCAGTGGATTTTGATATGCGCCATTTACTCTCATCGTGGTTTAATCCCGGTTTTTTAAAAATGCACCGGGTTGACTGGAAGTCCCCTGCCGAGATTTTAGAAAAGCTGATCCAGCACGAGGCGGTGCATGCGATTGATGGCTGGGATGACTTGCGCCGTCGTTTGCAGCCAGACCGGCGATGCTTCGCCTTCTTTCATCCCCAACTGCCCAATGAACCATTGATCTTTGTGGAGGTAGCGTTGCTACCGGAGGTGCCACTGGCCATTGCCCCGCTAGTGGATAAAAAAGCCGAGACAGTAACTCAAGCGCAGCAGTACAAGGTGGCGGTGTTTTATTCCATCAGCAACTGCGAGCCTGGACTTCGCGGTGTCTCGATGGGTAACTTTTTAATTAAGCGGGTTGCCGAGCAATTGCACCAGGAGTTTCCAGGCCTCAAAACCTTTATTACGCTCTCGCCCGTGCCTGGTTTAATCGAATGGATTGCTGCGGGCGCTAATTTAGGAGATGGCGTACCGCTAGACCGCCTCAAGCCGGCTTTAAAGGCCAAGCGCGATCAAGCGTTGCAGGCTTTGGGCCTGGGCGCCCAATCCTGGGCGGAGCGTTTAAGTAGTGGCTGGCATCCGGACAATGCCTCAGTAAAGGAGAGGGAGGCATTGCTATGCCTTACCGCCATTTACTTGGGTCTCGCATCCACTGGGCGTGAAGGCAATCCCGTGGCCAAGTTCCATTTGGGTAACGGCGCCAAGCTGCACCTGATTAATTGGGCCGGGGATTTATCACGTAAGGGCTTGCGTCAATCTGCCGGCATTATGGTCAATTACCTCTATGACCTATCCAGCGTGGAAGAGAATCATGAGCGCTTTGTGAACGGGGAAATCATGTATTCCAGGGCAGTAGCCAAGCTCATGAGCGTTTAGCGTATCAACATCCGCTAGACCGTAAAATGGAGCTTTAGCCGCCCAGAAAGCCCTGGGTTAAGGCGTTGAACCAATCAATTGTTTGTTGTGGGGTTGTCATGAATTTGTATACGGTATTAGAAAACGGGTTTCCAAAAGATCACCAGGCCTGCGCCCTAGAGACGCACGATGGTTTGTATTACTCCTGGAGCGATCTGGAGCGTGCCACGGCGATGATGGCGAACTTACTCCACGGATTGGGCATACCGAAGGGCTCCCGCGTTGCAGTCCAGGTTGAAAAATCGCCTGAGGCTCTGTTTTTATATTTGGCCACGCTCAAGGCCGGCTATGTTTACTTACCACTGAACACCGCATACCAAGCTGCCGAGATCGAATACTTTATACAAAATGCTGAACCCGCAGTGATGGTTTGCAGTAGC
>CALRRC020000148.1:0-3760 GCA_943370515.1 Erythrobacter sanguineus
GCCCATCACCCAGTCGCCACGGCAAGCACAAATCGTGCGCACAAAGCGATCAAATATAGCGGGGCCCTGCAAGGTATGGGTTACCTCCGGATGAAACTGGAAGGCATAGAAACGCCGAGCCTCATCCGCCATGCCCGCAATGGGGCAGGACTCGGTGGACGCCATGAGTTTGAAACCATCGGGCAAATTCGTTACCGAATCGCCATGGCTCATCCATACCTTGAGGATGCCGTGGCCTTGGCTCGTTGCAAAATCCTGTATGCCTTTTAGTAAATCAGTGTGGCCATGCGCGCGTACTTCCGCATAACCAAACTCACGGGCCTTACCAAGCGCTTCAGCGGAAGCAACGGCGCCACCCAATTGGGTTGCCATGGTTTGCATGCCGTAGCAAATACCGAGAACAGGAACGCCCAGTTCAAATACGATTTGCGGTGCTCGTGGGCTCTCGCCCTGCGTTACTGAATTAGGGCCGCCAGAAAGAATAATGCCCTTGCCGCCTTCTTCTTGGATGAAGCGGCGAATAAAGTCGGGATCGCAATCGTAGGGGTGGATCTCCGAATACACTTTTGCTTCGCGAACGCGACGCGCAATCAGCTGCGTGACTTGCGATCCAAAATCCAGAATCAGAATCTTATCGTGCATCAGGCGATCCACATTCAATCGATGTGGTAGTTGGGGGCTTCCTTGGTGATCTTCACATCATGGACGTGCGACTCACGTACGCCAGCTGAGGTGATTTCCACAAAATTCGCCTTCTCATGCAATTCAGTAATCGATTTGCAACCGCAGTATCCCATCGATGAACGAATGCCGCCCGTCAACTGATGCAAGATGGTCAGCACGCTACCTTTATAAGGTACCTGCCCCTCAATACCTTCCGGTACGAGTTTCTCGGCATTGGCTGCACTGATATCTTCTTGAAAGTAGCGGTCTGCAGCGCCGTCTGTCATCGCGCCGAGTGAACCCATACCGCGGTAACTCTTATATGAGCGACCTTGGTATAAAAATACGTCGCCAGGCGCCTCTTCGGTGCCCGCGAACATACCACCCATCATCACCGAGTGGGCGCCTGCAGCCAAGGCCTTTGCCACATCCCCCGAGTAGCGAACACCGCCATCCGCAATAAGGGGAACACCAGTGCCTTTTAATGCATTCGCTACATTCACAATGGCGGTAATTTGAGGAACGCCAACGCCGGCAACAATACGCGTAGTACAAATCGAGCCAGGACCAATGCCTACCTTAACGCCATCAGCGCCATACTCTACTAAAGCCAGTGCAGCGTCACCCGTAGCAATGTTGCCGCCAATGACTTGCACTTGAGGATAATTTTTCTTCGTCCAGCGCACGCGATCGAGTACGCCTTGACTATGTCCGTGCGCAGTATCGACGACGATCACATCGACTCCGGCTTTAACCAGCAACTCAATACGCTCATCGTTATCTGCACCAACACCCACTGCAGCACCAACACGCAATTTACCCTCACTGTCTTTGCATGCATTAGGGTGCTCGGTTGCCTTCAGAATGTCTTTTACAGTAATGAGGCCACGTAATTCAAAAGCGTCATTGACGACCAAGACACGCTCAAGGCGATGCTTACTCATTAAGCGCTTTGCTTCTTCGAGGGTACAACCCTCCTTTACTGTAACCAAACGCTCCCGCGGTGTCATCTTGACTTTCACCGGGGCATCCAAATCCTCTTCGAAGCGCAAATCGCGATTGGTAATAATGCCAATCACCGTTTTGCCTTGGAGTACTGGAAAACCAGAAAAGCCATGCTCTCTGGATAAATTCATTACCTGCCTGACCGTTACTTCGGGACCGATCGTAATCGGATCGCGCAACACCCCGGATTCATAGCGTTTTACTTTGGCTACTTCACGGGCTTGCTCGGCTGGCTTTAAGTTTTTATGAATGATTCCAATGCCACCTTCGCTGGCCATGGCAATCGCAAGACGCCCTTCGGTAACGGTATCCATTGCGGCCGAAACCAAGGGGGTGTTAATGGAGATATCCCGCGATAATTTTGATACCAAGCTGGCATCACGCGGAAGAACGGACGAATACGCCGGCACGAGAAGCACATCATCAAAAGTGAGTGCTTTTTGGATGAGTCGCATACAAAACCCCTAGTCGCAAAAACCGATTATAGCCTCCTGGCCTTGCGTTTAGCCGCAACCGCCTTTAAGTGGGCATCCCGATTTTGGTTAGCCCGCTTGCGCCGGACGGTCTTTGGGTCGATTTGCAGGGGGGCATAGAGCTCTAGGCGGTCGCCGTTGTAAATCGGACTGTCCCATTCCTTGCGCTTGCCAAAGACCCCGTAGGCCCCTTTACGGCTAAATCCTGCATCCTCAGGCCCGCTTGCCAATCCCGCCTGCACCAGTACCTCGCCGACGGTTGCTACTTGGCCTGCCCGCACCTGAAAGGTAAAAGACCTAAGCACAGGCTGATCTCCGCGAGCATCGCAGATCAATAATTCCATTAGGGGGTTTCCTCGGCCCGCTTTACAAAGCAGTCGACGAAGGTGCCGGCAATGTAGCTAAATACGGGGCCAATGACCTTATCCAAGATCGTACTTTTGAACTCCCAATGCAGCTTAAAGTCGATTTTGCAGGCATCGTCCCGCAAGGGGATAAAGAGCCATTGCCCAGAAAAATGCTTAAAGGGGCCATCAACAAAGGTCATATCAATTTGAGTAGGCCGGGTGTTGGTATTGCGCGTATGAAAAAACTGCTCAATACCCTTGAACTTGATCTTAATCTTGGCGTCTAAGGTAGTTTCGGTTTGCTCATAAATCTCCACCCCGCCGCACCACGGCAAAAACTCCGGGTAGCGGGCCACGTCGGTGACGAGCGAGTACATTCGATCAGCCGATTGGCCAATTAAAACGGTCTTGTGGACGTCTGCCATAATCAGGTTAGTGGAGCAAATTAATCAATGAGTATCGTCGATAACAAAAAAGCCTTCTTTGATTATTTTATCGAGGAACGGTTTGAGGCGGGCATCGTGCTGCAGGGCTGGGAAGTAAAAGCCATTCGCGCGGGCCGAGCCCAAATTAAAGAAGCGTATGTCGTCATCCGCAGTGCAGAGCTGTACCTCATCGGCGCCCACATTACCCCCTTGATTTCTGCATCGACCCATGTGGTCACAGATCCTACTCGCACCCGTAAACTGCTGCTCAATGCGGTGGAGATCCGCAAATTAATTGGCAAAGTCGAGCAAAAGGGCTTCACTTTAGTCCCATTAAACCTGCATTTCTCCAAGGGTAACGTCAAATGCGAGATTGGCTTGGCTCGGGGCAAAAAGCAGCACGACAAGCGCGCCACCACCAAAGAGCGGGAGTGGGAGATTCAAAAAGCGCGAATCGCGCGGGGCGATCTCCAGTAAGCACTAAATTAGTGCATACGGTACCGCCCCTGGATTAAGCCTAGCTTAAATCCGACTTGGCCAGCATTTCCCAAGTTCCGACAACGCTATCGGGATTGAGGGAAATCGAGGTAATGCCCTTCTTCACCAACCAACGTGCAAAGTCGGGGTGATCCGATGGGCCTTGACCGCAAATACCAACGTATTTATTTTGCTTTAAGCAGGCATCAATCGAGCGCTCGATCATGAACTGCACGGCTGGATCACGCTCATCAAAGTCAATCGCCAGCAGCTCCATTCCGGAATCACGATCCAGACCCAAGGTGAGTTGGGTCATGTCGTTAGAGCCAATCGAGAAGCCATCAAAGTACTCTAAGAATTGATCGGCCAG
>CALRRC020000149.1:0-3750 GCA_943370515.1 Erythrobacter sanguineus
CCTCCATTGCCGGTACACGTGCAAAAGCCATCGCAGTGATGGATCACTTGGTCGACAAAGTCAGAAAAGAGAATTACAAGTAAATGAGGCAGTACTGCTTGCGGCGTTAAATTTTGACGAAACGCCGTAGTATCCAGAAATAAATGGGGTAGGGCAGCAAGCGTAAAAACTTCAAGAATCCAGAAAACCGTTTTGGAAAATGGATATCAAACTCACCCTCGCGTATGCCATCCAAAATGTGTTTGGCTGCTTCTTCAGAGCTAATTAAAGCGGGCATTTCGAAGTCATTTTGCGCAGTAGCCTCGGTCTTTACAAAGCCCGGAGAAATCATATGCACCCCTATGCCTTTAGGCTGCAAGTCATAAAAGAGGGTTTCGCAAAAATTAATCATGGCCGCTTTACTAGGGCCATACGCCAAGGCTTTCGGTAGACCGCTGTAGCCGGCTACGCTGCCCACAATAGCGATGTGGCCGCTGTGCCGCTCGAGCATGTTGGGCAAGACTGCAGCAACCGCACGCATCGGACCCAATACATTGGCATTGATGGTTTTCTCGGCCGACTCCATCTCAAAGTTATCGGCACGCAGCGGTATGTAAATCCCAGAAACAAACAGCAACAGATCGAGCTGGCCCCATTCCTGCATGAGCTTTTGGTAGGCCTCTTGAATTGCCTGAGGCTCAGTCACATCTAAGGGCAATATCAAACTTTGATTCGGCTTGGCATGCTGTGCAACCGCTTCAAGATTTTGCAGGCGACGGCCAGAGAGTGCAACCGATGCGCCGGCTGCGAATAGCGCGATTGCGCAGGCTTCCCCAATACCACTGGTGGCACCAATCACCCATACGCGTTTTCCGGTGAAGTCCTGCATGCCAATTTGTTTCATGGGCGTAAGCTGTCTCCGCTAATGTGATCGTGAACCAGGGTGAATTGCACCACATCAATGTTGCGCTCTGAAAAGCCAGCGGCGCAGTACATGAGGTAAAAATTCCAGAGTCGGATAAAGGCCTCATCAAAGCCCAGTTGGCGCACTTCATCTAGTTGGTGATTAAAGGAGTCATACCAAATGCACAGTGTTTTTGCGTAATCGCCGCCAAATGCAAATTCATCGTCAACCCGCAAGCCAGCCCGAGCCGCATATTCTTTAAAGGCTGATTTAGAGGGCAGCATACCGCCGGGGAAAACGTATTGCTGAATAAAGTCTGTGCTACTTCGATAGCGCTCAAACAATTCTTCGGCAATCACAATGGTTTGAATGCACGCTTTTCCGCCGGGCTTGAGGGATGCTGCAATCGTCTTGAAATACTGCTCCCAATGGTTTTCACCCACCGCCTCAAACATTTCGATTGAGGCAATGCCGTCGAATTGCTCTTTGCAATCGCGGTAGTCCTGAAACCGAATCTCAGAAGCAAGACCTTGTTGTGCAAGACGTTGTTCGGCAAATTTCTGTTGCTCTCGGGATAAAGTAAGGCCGGTTACGTGACAACCGGCTAGTGCCGCTTCTTCAATAAAGCCGCCCCAGCCACAGCCAATCTCCAGAATGCGTTTTCCTGGTGTGGCATCGATGGCAGACAAAATACGCCGATACTTATTGGATTGCGCCTGAGCCAATGAGAGCTGGAGATCACCACTAAACCATGCGCTGGAATAAGTCATGCTGGGATCAAGCCACAAAGAATAGAAGGGGTTACCTAAGTCATAGTGCGCATGAATGTTTTTACGGCTACCCGATTTCGAGTTGTTGCGCAGCCGATGTTTAAGGCGGTAGAACAAGGAGCCAAACCAGCTGCCATAGATTGCTTTTTCGAGGAGGGTGCGATTACGAATCGCTATCTCTAGGATGGCTTTTAAGTTAGATGTGTTCCATTGGCCGCGAATGTAGCTCTCGGCAAAACCAATGTCACCATGTTTAAGAACATCTTTAAAAACATCCCAATCGAGAATATGCAAGTCAGCATGCAAATCGTCGCTGCTGGTACCAAAGTATTCGGTTCTGCCGTCTGGCAAGGTGAGCGCTAAATGCCCGGATTTAACGTTGCTCAGCAAGGCTAGAAAGGTTCTAGCTGCGAGCGGAATCGACTGGGCTGCCTGTCGATCGGCAGAGCGTGAAAAACTTAATCGCGATAGAAGGGATTGTCCAGGTCGATTCATCTACTAACTTCAAAGTCCGGCGGTTTTGGTTTGGAGTGGAACGGGACGCCTTTGGCCCAAAGCTTCAGTGCCTGCCAATGAATACGTCCAATCACCCCAATGCTCATAAGAGGATATCGCAATATCGACAAATATAGGGAAGTGCGCGTCAGCGGGTGTGCCTCACCGCTAATGCTGGTATGAATTAAGGCCTCTCCATCCTCATGGAGCTCAATGCGGTTGACGGTATTCCGTCCGGATTGGCTTTCTTGGGGAAAGAGGAAGCGGAAGCGGTATTCGCCGCTGACATCACAAAAGGGCGATACATGAAAGACCTTGTTCGTTGTCAGGGTTTCTCCCGAATGCAGCGGCTCACCTGAATCTTTACTTAAGAGGTAGCAGTGACGCTCCCCAAAGGTATTGTTGACCTCAGCGATGACGGCATGCACTTGCCCGTTGGGTTTAGTACAAATCCAAAAACTTACGGGATTAAAGACGTAGGCCAAAACCCGTGGAAAGGTTTGTAACCAGATTTCGCCATCGGGATGGGTAATGCCATTAGAGGCTAAGAGTTGTTCGGCCCAGGCCAGACTGTCTGTATCGCCACGACCATGGTCCTTATCAAAAAAGGAAAAAAAGCGAAATCGATTGTCACCTAGGCCATGCTGACGAAGCAATTCTGGATTACGCCGCCGCTCACGCATTGGAATGCTGATCGTAAAAACCGAATACGCAAATGCATTTTTTGCGGGGCGGAAGCGGCGATGTTGAACAACGCCGAAATTCAGCTTCGGGCTTAAATCAATTGGCAATATTGACCTCTGCCGGAGAAATATGGATACCAACGGGATGCTTACTGCGCTCTAGAATGGCTTCTGCTACCGTCTCCCCAGAGCGTAAGCCGTCCTCATGAAATCCGTACCCAGTCCATGCGCCGCAATACCAAACCGATGACTTGCCTTGGATGAGAGGTAAGCCCGCTTGCGCATCCGTGGCGCGCATATCAAATACAGGATGCGCATACCGAATCTCCTGAAATACCGTGCTGGGGTCAGGCTCACGCAATGGATTGAGTGTGACGATGATGGGAACGTCTTTCAGTGCTGGAGGAAGGGGTTGGAGGAGATTAATTAAATAACTAACGCTAACGCAGTCCTCGGTGACGTCCCCATTCTTGGCTTGCGCCGTGTAATTCCAGGCAGCCCAGCAGCGCTTACGCTCCGGCAGAAAGGAGGCATCGGTATGCAAGATAGCCCGATTGGCCTGATACGGAATTGCGCTCAGAATCGATTGACTTGCTGAATCAATGCCACGCAGCAGATCAAGGCTTTGGTCGCTATGGCAGGCCATCACAATCTCATCAAATTGGGCGGTACCACTGGCGCTAATGACTTCAATTGCCTGCTGTTTGCTATTCGTGGGGACATGAACTGCTGTAACTGCTTCACGAACCCAATGAACGCCGTGCTGATCAAGGGTGCCGACTAAGCGTTTCACGTATTCGCGTGAACCGCCTTGTACCGTAAGCCACTGTGGTCGATCTTGTATCTTTAGGAGCCCATGGTTATGGCAAAAGCGCGCCATGGTTTGAATCGGAAATTCCAGCATTTGATCGACAGAGCA
>CALRRC020000150.1:0-3722 GCA_943370515.1 Erythrobacter sanguineus
TGGCCAGCTGCAGGGCATGACTGGATTGCGCCACATCCCATTCGATGACAAAGTCATCGATCGAAAATGGCACGCCTGTATTGCTTTGGCTTTGCGCAGTCGGTTTATGGTCATTCGGTGCCGTTGCCACTTCCTCCGATATCGCAAAGTCAGGCAGTTCCGCGGATTGAATGCGGTGGTACCAAGACTTGATATCAAGGCCCTCTTCTTTGGTGGAGGATGTCGCGACGCCGCTAATCCACAGTCCTTGCTTGGCGCGGGTCATGGCTACGTAAAGTGCGTTCCAGTTTTCATTGGAGGCAATGCGCTGCTCTTCTTCCTGAATCTGTGTGCGGGGATTAGTGATAGTGTCTTTGGTAAAGACCGATAAATGAATTGGCGCCGTCTCATTGGGGGGCCAGTCGAGCAAGATGCCGCGATGCTGATTCATGCCGGTGGTGTGATTGGTATCGAGTAAGACCACAAATGGCGCTTCCAATCCTTTGGCGCCGTGCACGGTCATCATGCGCACGCGTTTGTTGCGATCCGCTTCGGAAAGCCCACCGCCATCGTCTAACTCAATGGATTCTGGGGCCTCGCTTTCCAGATCCATCTCCCCCTCATCCGGTGTTTCATCATCGTCGCCTTGGCGCATCGCCTTTATCTCAGCAATAAAACGACCTAAGCTGGGGTACCGTCCACCATCGTGATTGAGGGCAAGCTCTAAAAAGGCATCAATGTTCGCCAAGACCTGCGGCCGGAGTAAATCGTCCGATGCAATCGCGTAGCGCATGCGTACATCATTTTCTGCATAAATTTGATCGAGCAAATCGTGCACAGGTAAGTGCTCACCCAAAACACGCCAGTGCTCGAGGTATCGCCCTGCCTTTTGTAAAGCTGGATCAGGGCTGGCCTGCAAGGTGTCCCACCAGGATCGGTAGCCCTCACTTGCCAGCGCAATCGCCAGTGACTGCATTTGGTCTTCGCTTGCGCTAAAAAGAGGACTACGCAATACCTGCGCCAATGGCAAATCATGGCGCGGAGTCACTAATACCGTTAATAGTGCGATCAGATCATCAATCTCGAGGGTATTTAATAAACCCCCCAGCCGTGAACTTTCAAACGATAGTCCAGCTTCACGCATGGCGCGCTCGTATTGCGGTAAGTGCAAGCGGCGCTTGACTAAGAGCAAGAAATCACTCGGCCGCGGATCACGCCATACCTTTTCACCATCGACCAACTCCATCACACGGCGCGTTTGCATCACTTCATGAATAATCTGGGCGATGCGCTGGCCCTCGCGATAGCGCTGCATCACAGCGCCGGTCTCACTGGCATCCGGCAATGGTCCTGCAAAGGCATTACCTAATCGCTCATGCGCCTCGTGCTCCTCCAAAGGAATCAAGGGAAGTAAATAAGCCTCGCCCTGATTGACTCCATTTGCTGCTGCATCAAGTGAGTTTGGCGCCGTCCATGCAGTGGTTTGAAGCGTATACGGGTAGCTTTCAGGCAAGAGTTCGCTGGTAAAGGTGCGATTAACGGCGTTATTAATCGCAGGTGCATTACGCCGCGTTACATCAAGCTGTATAAAGTCGGCGCCCAGCTCACTTTGCAAAAAGTCTTTAGCAGTTTTAAATAAGCGCGGATCGGCGCGCCGAAAACGATAAATTGATTGCTTTGGATCGCCCACAATAAAAATACTGGGCTTATTTGTATCGGCGCCATACCCTTCTAACCACGACCGTAGAATTTGCCATTGCAGAGGATTGGTATCCTGAAACTCGTCTATCAAGATATGCTGGTAACGTGAATCGAGCCGGGCCTGCAGGTAAGCGGCATGACTCGAATCCGCCATCAGCTGACTCACCCCAATCTCCAAGTCATCAAAATCACGCACACGCATTGCCTCTTTGCTCGCCTGCACATGGGCGAGCATTGCAGCGCTCATCGCAAACCAGGCAGTATTGAGCTGTATAGCAGCCACTTCGCGATCGCGCTGGACATTGGCCAAAAATGCATCCGCCCAGGCCGCTTTACAAGCGAGGTAACTGGACTCACTGATGTCCTGATCGGTTTTGCTGAGCCATTTTTTTAGATCCGCGGATACTTTGGCATTGGCGGTGCGCGCCGTTTTAAGGTTCGTCAGAAAAATCGCTTCTAGTGCCGCAAACAACCCATCCTGTTGCGTGATATCCAATCCGGCTTTTTTAGCGTCGATTGCGCTTTCCATTACTGCACAATAATTTTTTTCGGTTTGCGTGCTATTAGCAAAGCAACGCGCCAAGAGCTCTAAGTCGGCAAGGGTATTTGGTGCATTCCACATTTGCAGTACTGCATCGGGCGCACGGAACTGCGTCAGCATCTGCTCTAGCTGCTGAATTGGGGTCGTACCCTGCTGGGCGCAGCGTGCTTCAAAGAAGGTCCATGCGCCCCGCTGCTTAAATGCGCTATAGCTACCCGTTAAAAATTGCAAAGTTTCATGGGCGCCGAGTTGTTCCAGAAGTGATTCGTAATGAGGTTTAAGCTCTTTGGGGACTTGACTCCACCAATCGGCTAAACATTCTTCTTGGAGGCGCTTGCCATCTTCGCGCAAACTAAATCCTGGCTGAATACCAATCGATACGGGAGCGGCGCCCAAGAGCTTACCAAACCAACCGTGGAAGGTATCAATCACAATCGCTTGTGGGCTGGCTAGCACGGTTTCATATAGGGAGCGGGCTTGCGGTATGGCAGATCTTGCCTCCGCGTCATTGAGGCCACGCTCAACCAGGGCGGTAATCAATGCGGCATCATCGCACCGGGCAAATTCCTCTAAGAGGCCATACAAGCGCTCGCGCATCTCTTGCGCAGCCTTGCGCGTAAACGTCAGCGCAAGGATTTGGTGAGGCTTAGCCCCGGCTAATAAGATGCGAACCAGACGCGCTACCAGCAACCAGGTCTTGCCACTGCCTGCGCAGGCAGAAACCATCACGGAGCGTGCTGGATCGCACGCGCGTTGCTGGTTGGATTGGACTGTGCTCACCACATCCCCTTTCTGCAAATGCCGCGGGACTCACAATAGCGACACACACTATCGGGTGCAAATGCGTTGAGGGTTTTACGCGCCCACAATAGCTCCACATCCTCGGTAATTTGTGCCATGGATTGCTTGGCAGTCTCGGCTAGATCGGCAACAGCAACCGAACGCTCTGCACTGCCATTGCCATTTTTTAATTCGGTTTTTAGCGCAACCCACTCTGCATCGGTTACTGTTCGCCCTTGCATCGGTAATTTCGAATCGGCATCCGTTACCGCGCGCGCGTAGATTAATAACTGCGGATCATCCAACACGCTCTCGGCACGGTCGCGCACTTTTTTTACCGTCTGGTGCTTATAGTCGAGTACTGCGGCACTTGCCGAATGCATGTTCGTATCGATGCGATCAACATAGCCTTCGATGCGCATCATGCGCAGCTCTCCGTCCTCGCTTGTAAACGGCAAATCAAAGCCGACATGGATTTCACCATCAAGGTAATTCCAGCCTGCAGCCTCACGCTGCAGCTGCCACTCAATAAAGCTCGGAATTTGTTTCTGCCAATCGCGCAGTACGCCGAGCACACGCTCGTCACCTTCAATAAATCTGGCAAAGATCCGCTCGGATACCTGGTTTAAATGCTGTGTCATCCACGCACGTCGTGTATCACTGCCGTAGGCAATCGCAGCCAAATTAGTTTGCTCGTGGGTTTTGAGTGCGCGAAAAAATT
>CALRRC020000151.1:0-3717 GCA_943370515.1 Erythrobacter sanguineus
GTAAGTAGCGCGACCTTGGGTCAGCGAGCGCAAGCCCGTTGAGTAACCAAACATCTCAGCCAATGGCACTTCAGCGCGCACAATCTTACCGCCGCCTGGAATGTCATCCATACCCTGCAAAATGCCGCGACGGGACGAAAGATCACCCATCACGTTACCCATGAAATCTTCTGGCGTTTCTACTTCAACTGCCATCATTGGCTCAAGCAATACTGGAGCAGCTCTACGCATGCCGTCCTTGAACGCCATGGAGCCCGCCATCTTGAACGCATTTTCGTTCGAGTCAACATCGTGATACGAACCAAAGAACAGCGTTGCCTTGATATCCACAACAGGATAGCCAGCCAAGATGCCGGAGTTAAGAGTTTCGATAATGCCTTTTTCAACCGCAGGGATGTATTCGCGAGGAACCACACCGCCCTTAATGGCATCAACGAATTCAAAACCTTTACCAGGTGCTTGTGGCTCGAGCTTCAAAACCACGTGACCATATTGACCACGACCACCGGATTGCTTAACAAATTTACCTTCGACTTCATCGCAGGTTTTGCGAATGGTTTCACGATAAGCAACCTGTGGCTTACCAACAGTTGCCTCAACGCTGAATTCGCGCTTCATGCGGTCTACTAGAATTTCTAAATGGAGCTCGCCCATTCCAGAAATAATGGTCTGGCCGGATTCTTCATCCGTCTTCACACGGAAGGATGGATCTTCTTGCGCTAAGCGATTTAATGCCAGGCCCATTTTTTCTTGGTCGGCTTTTGTCTTTGGCTCAACGGCTTGCGAAATCACAGGCTCTGGGAACACCATGCGCTCGAGAATAACAATACTATCTGGATCACATAAGGTTTCGCCAGTAGTTGCGTCTTTTAAACCAACTGCCGCTGCGATATCGCCAGCAAATACTTCTTTGATTTCTTCACGTTGGTTCGCGTGCATCTGCAACAAGCGGCCGACACGCTCTTTTTTACCCTTGATTGGGTTATAGATGGTGTCACCTGACTTCATCATGCCGGAATAAACACGGAAGAAAATGAGCTGACCAACAAACGGATCGGTCATGATCTTAAATGCCAAGGCAGAGAACTTCTCGTCGTCCGACGCTTTACGCGTTGTTGGTGTGCCGTCTTCCTTTTCACATGGAACAGGTGGCACATCGAGCGGTGATGGCAAGTACTCAACAACCGCGTCCAACATGGCCTGAACGCCTTTGTTTTTAAACGCAGTGCCGCACAGCATTGGAACGATTTCGCCCGCAATGGTGCGTACACGCAATGCTGTCTTAATTTCGTCTTCGCTCAGCGGCTCGCCGCCAAGGTATTTTTCCATCAGCTCTTCTGAACTTTCAGCTGCGGCTTCAACCAACTTCTCGCGCCACTCTTCAGCAGAAGCCTGCAATTCAGCAGGGATATCTTGGTACTCAAACTTGATGCCCTGTGAGGCTTCATCCCAGATAACAGCCTTCATCTTCACCAGGTCAATAACGCCCTTGAAGTTTTCTTCTGCGCCAATTGGAATTTGAATCAACAGAGGATTGGCTTTGAGGCGTACCTTCATCTGGTCATAGACCTTGAAGAAGTTCGCGCCCGTGCGGTCCATCTTATTCACAAATGCCAAACGGGGAACTTGATACTTGTTTGCCTGACGCCATACGGTTTCAGACTGTGGCTGCACTCCACCTACTGCACAGTAAACCATGCAAGCGCCATCCAATACGCGCATCGAACGTTCTACTTCAATCGTGAAGTCGACGTGGCCTGGGGTATCAATAATATTAATGCGGTGCTCTGGAAAATTACCGGCCATGCCCTTCCAGAACGTGGTGGTAGCGGCGGAAGTAATCGTGATGCCACGCTCCTGCTCTTGCTCCATCCAGTCCATGGTTGCTGCGCCATCATGCACTTCACCAATTTTGTGATTAACGCCGGTGTAGAACAAAACGCGTTCTGTAGTTGTTGTCTTGCCTGCGTCAATGTGCGCAGAAATACCGATGTTGCGGTATTTGTCGATGGGGGTTTTACGTGCCACGGTTGGTACCTTTTCTTTACTGTGCGGTTAGAAGCGGAAATGCGAGAATGCCTTGTTGGCTTCTGCCATGCGGTGAACTTCTTCACGCTTCTTCATTGCGCCGCCACGGCCTTCGGCCGCTTCTAGTAATTCGTTTGCCAGGCGCTGAGCCATGGATTTTTCGCCACGCTTCTTCGCCGCTTCGCGCAACCAGCGCATAGCCAAGGCTGAACGACGGGATGGACGCACTTCAACTGGAACTTGGTAGTTCGCACCACCAACTCGGCGGCTTTTCACCTCAACCATTGGCTTTACATTGCCCATGGCGCTTGAAAAGATTTCGATTGGCTCTTTGTTTGCTTTTTTCTCGATGTGCTCGAAGGCGCCATACACAATGCGCTCTGCAACCGATTTTTTGCCGTCCAACATGAGGACGTTCATGAATTTTGCTACTTCTACATTGCCAAATTTTGGATCAGGCAAGATTTCCCGTTTGGGGACTTCGCGACGACGCGGCATAACCACTCCTTCAGTTCAGTTAGGGAGATCCAAAAAAGACCTCCGCTCCGGTTACCCTACTATTAAGGCAAGATGCCCAAACGGAGTAACCACTTACTTGCCTTTAAAGTCTGGCAATAAATGACTTAATACTGTATTACTAAACTACTTCAATGCAATTACGCTGATTTCTTAGCGCGCTTAGCGCCGTACTTAGAGCGTGATTGCTTACGATCCTTAACGCCCTGCAGGTCCAAAGAACCGCGAACGATGTGATAACGAACACCTGGCAAATCCTTTACACGACCACCGCGGATCAATACAACCGAGTGCTCCTGCAAGTTGTGGCCTTCACCGCCAATGTACGAAATCACTTCGAAACCATTGGTTAAGCGAACTTTGGCGACTTTACGCAGCGCAGAGTTTGGCTTTTTAGGGGTTGTTGTATACACACGCGTGCACACTCCACGGCGCTGCGGGCTGTTTTGCAGCGCAGGGCTCTTACTTTTAACGGTCAGCCGTGTTCTTGGCTTGCGTAATAACTGATTAATTGTCGGCATAAAATGGCTCGGTTAATAATTCTTTAAATACTGCTTTAATGCTTTCTTTAGGAAAATCAAGGACTTAGAATATCTCTAAGTAAACTAGATCCCCTACTGAACAAGTAGAACTCAGCATTCTAGCTTGGCCAGCCCCTCCCGTCAACTGAATGCGGGAGAAACTGACCAATTCGCATCGAATACAGAGAATTACGCCTGATCGGCCTCCCCAGCAGGAGCAGCCGCCTCAGCCTCAACTTCGGGCATATTGGCCATTGCTTCCTCTTCAGCGGCAATCATTTGTGCACGATCACGCTCAAATTGCTCTCTGACCTTGCGTGCACGGCGATACGCCAAGCCGGTACCTGCAGGGATCAAACGACCAATAATGACGTTTTCCTTGAGGCCGCGCAGCGTATCGGTCTTGCCCATAATGGCGGCTTCGGTCAATACGCGGGTTGTCTCTTGGAAGGACGCGGCAGAAATGAAGCTGTCGGTCGACAAAGAAGCCTTGGTAATACCCAATAAGATGTTCTCAAATTGAGCAGGATGCTTGCCTTCTGCGACAACGCGATCATTTGCGTCATACAGCTTCGAGCGCTCAACCTGTTCACCGGTGATGAAATCGGTATCGCCTGGATCGGTAATCTGAACACGACGCAACATCTGGCGA
>CALRRC020000152.1:0-3662 GCA_943370515.1 Erythrobacter sanguineus
CCACTCATGACGCTAGCCCATGCAGTGTCAACTGAATTGCCTACTGGGGAAATAATCCCCAGGCCGGTGACAACCACGCGGCGCTGGTTTTTCATAGCGGACACAGCCTTGGGCCTAGCTCAGGAATTAACCCTGGGCTTTTGATTTAGCAAAATCGATTGCGAGTTGAACGGTCGTAATTTTTTCAGCTTCTTCGTCTGGAATTTCAATACCAAACTCATCTTCTAAAGCCATAACCAATTCAACTGTGTCAAGCGAGTCAGCGCCTAAGTCATTAACAAAGGATGACTCATTCTTGATGTCTCCCTCTGCTACGCCTAATTGCTCGGCGACGATCTTCTTAACGCGTTGTTCGATGTTATCCATTAAGTCCCCCAGGGGTTGTAAAAAAATGATTCAAGGATTTTAGCAGTTTGGCACAAACCGTGGCAGAACTGCCTCTTTCCAGATTAGTAAAATTAAGCTAAATACAGGCCACCATTGACGTGGAGGGTATTTCCAGTGATATAAGCTGCGGCCGGAGAGGCCAAAAAAGCCACTGCCTGAGCCACATCCTCAGGGGTCCCCAAACGAGCCAATGGGATATTGGCTTTGAGCGCATTTTGCTGCTCTTCGCTTAAAGCGCGGGTCATATCGGTATCTATAAAGCCGGGCGCAACGCAATTGACGGTAATGTTGCGACTGCCAATCTCGCGAGCCAGAGCTCGGGTCATGCCAGATACCCCAGCCTTCGCCGCCGCATAATTTGCCTGCCCAGGATTTCCCATATGCCCAACAATCGAGGTGATGTTAATGATGCGACCGGATCGTGCCTTCATCATTGGACGCAATACAGCCTGCGACAAACGAAACACCGCGCTTAAATTGGTATCGATCACATCGGTCCATTCTTCCGATTTCATGCGCATGGCCAACTGGTCGCGCGTAATGCCGGCATTGTTCACCAAAATCTGAATGCCGCCAAAGTCCTTCACAATTAAATCAATAATGTCCTCGCATGCCTTAGGATCGGTCACATTTAGTGCAACTCCACGGCCACCATTGGCCTTTAAGCGCGCGTCAATCGCAGCCGCGCCCTCCGCAGTCGTTGCGGTGCCAATGACCTTGGCGCCTGATTGCATCAAGGCGTCCGCGATGGCTTGCCCAATGCCGCGCGAGGCGCCAGTCACCAGTGCGATTTGTCCTGTTAAATCCAGATTCATTTTTAGTCCTTGCACTTATTGTTGCTTAACTGCTTCTAAAGCTTCATTCAAGCTCACTGCATCAAAAATCGGTAGGCCAATGACGCCCTCATGAATGCGCTTAGTGAGGCCTGCCAGCACTTTGCCAGGACCACATTCATATACTTGGGTAACGCCCTGCCCTGCCATCGCATGAATAATTTCTTGCCAGCGCACAGGTTTGGCAGCCTGGCGCACCAGCGATTCTTTAATCTCGGCTGGCGTACTGAGGATGGTGACATCCACATTGTTGATCACTGGAATTTCAGGAGTAACCAACCCCAGCTTTTCAAAATACGTTTTCAGTTTTTCTGAGGCCGGTTGCAACAGCGATGAATGAAATGGCGCTGACACTGGCAAAGGTAAGGCGCGCTTCGCGCCCGCCTCTTTTAATAACTCACAGGCTTTGGTGACCGCTGAATTGGCACCGGCAATCACCACCTGCCCAGGGGCATTGAAATTCACAGCCTCTACCACCCCGCCCGCAGCCTGACTTGCTGCGCGGCAAACCTCAACTACAGTCGCATCATCCAAACCCAAGATCGCTGCCATGCCACCAGTACCAACGGGGACTGCACTTTGCATCGCTTCTGCACGAAAACGAACCAAAGGCACTGCGTCTTTGAATGCCAATGCATTGGATGCTACCAAGGCGGAGTACTCACCTAGGCTATGTCCAGCCATCACTGCAGGCTTGGGTCCGCCGGCAGCCAACCAAGCGCGATAGAAAGCAACTCCGGCCGTGAGCATCACGGGTTGTGTATTGGTGGTGAGCGATAAGGCTTCCGCAGGTCCTTCGGCAATTAACTTACCAATGTCCTCACCCAAGGCGTCGGATGCCTCTTGAATGGTAGCGCGCACTTCAGGACGATCTGAAATGGTATTAAGCATTCCTACTGACTGGGAGCCTTGGCCCGGAAAAACAAATGCAAATGTCATATGAAAAATTCCAAAGAATCGCTAAATTAATATTTTAGGAGGACCGCGCCCCAGGCAAAACCACCGCCTACGCCCTCAAGCAAAAGATGCTGACCGCGCTGAATTTGTCCCGATCGCACACCCGCATCGAGCGCCAATGGAATCGATGCAGCCGATGTATTGCCATGTTCTGAAACCGTCACGATCACTTTATCCATCGACATACCCATCTTGCGGGCTGTGCCTTCCATGATGCGAATATTGGCTTGGTGTGGCACGAGCCAATCAATTTGTTCAGGCTTGAGGTTTGCACGATCGAGTACTTCATGGGCAACTTGCTCGAGTACTTTGACGGCAAGCTTAAACACAGCCTGACCATCCATGGTCATAAACGGTGATCCTGTAATGGCGCCACTCACGGCCCGGCCTGGAACGCACAAAATATCGCGCTGGCTTCCATCGGCGTGCAAGGCACTGGCCAAGATGCCCGGCTCATTGCTGGCTTCCAAAACCACTGCGCCTGCACCATCACCAAACAAGACGCAGGTTGTACGGTCTTGAAAATCCAAAATGCGGGAAAACACTTCGGCGCCAATCACCAATACCTTGCGATAGCTACCGGTTCGAATCATGGCATCGGCAACCGCCATGGCATACATAAATCCGGCACATACGGCTTGCACATCAAAAGCGGCGCAGCCATGGTGGGCGCCCAACTTATCCTGAATCACGCATGCCGTACTCGGAAAGCCGCCCAAATGGTCTGGCGTGGAGGTGGCCAAAATAATCAGATCGAGATCGGCAGCCGTGCAATTGGCACTTGCCATTGCGGCCTGAGATGCTTTCATACCAAGGTCGCTAGTAAGCTCGCTATCGCTTGCAAAGTGGCGCGCCTCAATACCACTGCGCGTCTTAATCCACTCGTCACTGGTCTCTAGGCCAGACCTTGCTAGGCGCGCTACTAGATCATCATTGCTTAGGCGCAGCGCTGGCAGATAACTGCCGGTACCGGCAATACGAGAATGGATTGTCATGCTGGCGCCCTCATTGCAAATGCCTCGGCAATACGCTCAACCATATTGCCTTTCGCTGCTTCATATGCCCGTTCCAGAGCAAAGCCAAAACTAAAACTATCCGCAGAGCCATGGCTTTTAATCACACATCCGCGCAGACCGAGCAATACAGCGCCGTTGTAGCGCCGGTGGTCGACCCGCTTGCGCACGCGCAGCAGTGGCAGCATGGCGCACATCGCCATGGCTTTGGTTAACCACGAGCGATTGAATTCATGGCGAATCAGGCCGCTCATCATTTTAGCTAATCCTTCACTGGCCTTCAAAAGCACATTACCCACAAAGCCATCGCACACCACAATGTCAGTCGTGCCTTTAAAAATATCGTTGCCTTCAACATTGCCATAAAAGTTGAGATTGCTGGCGCGCAATAATTCGCCAGTGAGCTTGACAACCTCGTTGCCTTTGATCACTTCTTCGCCAATATTGAGTAAACCAATCGTCGGGCTTGGCT
>CALRRC020000153.1:0-3662 GCA_943370515.1 Erythrobacter sanguineus
GCGGGGCATTGAGATTGTCGAATTTGCGACTGGCATTCCAGAGTTACTCAAGGGCGACTACAGCGAACAGGTCTCGACCGACATTGATAACTGGATCATGCGACAGCCCTTAGGCGTGGTTGCCGGCATTACGCCGTTTAATTTCCCGGTGATGGTGCCAATGTGGATGTTCCCGGTAGCCATTGCGTGCGGCAATACCTTCATTTTGAAGCCCAGCCCAACCGATCCATCCGCCTCACTCTTGATGGCTAAATTACTGACTGAGGCTGGCCTACCCAAGGGCGTATTTAACGTCGTTCAAGGCGATAAAGAAGCCGTGGATGCCTTAATTGAAAATCCGGACGTCAAGGCTATTAGCTTTGTTGGGTCGACTCCGATTGCCAACTACATCTACGAGCGCGGTGCGCACTTTGGTAAGCGTGTACAAGCCCTCGGCGGCGCCAAGAATCACATGGTAGTGATGCCCGATGCCGACATTGATAAAGCCGTTGATGCCCTCGTTGGCGCGGCTTACGGCTCTGCCGGTGAGCGCTGCATGGCAATCTCAGTGGCTGTTTTAGTCGGCGATGCTGCCGAAAAGGTCATGCCCAAACTGATTGAGCGTGCCCGTACTTTGAAAATTAAAAATGGCATGGAGCTCGATGCAGAAATGGGTCCGATTGTGACCCGCGCTGCCCTCGATCGCATTACTGGCTACATTGATAAAGGCGTTGCGGCTGGCGCCAAGCTGCTAGTCGACGGACGTAATTTTTCCGTTCCCGGATCAGAGAAGGGATTTTGGTTGGGTGGCACGCTATTTGATGGCGTTACTCCTGACATGCAAATTTATCTGGAAGAGATTTTTGGACCAGTCCTCTCCTGCGTGCGTGTCGCTAACTTTGCCGAAGCACTGGATTTAGTCAATGCCCATGAATTTGGCAACGGAGTGGCCTGCTTTACGAGTGATGGCAATATTGCCCGTGAGTTTGCTCGCCGGGTTCAAGTCGGAATGGTCGGCATTAACGTACCAATTCCGGTGCCGATGGCTTGGCATGGCTTTGGTGGCTGGAAGCGCTCCCTATTCGGTGACATGAATGCCTATGGCAAAGAAGGCGTGCGTTTCTACACCAAACAAAAGAGCGTGATGCAGCGCTGGCCCGAAAGCATTGCTAAGGGTGCTGAGTTTGTGATGCCGACCTCTAAGTAAGCTTAGTGGTATCGGGCTAGCATTTTTTGGTTTGCCTTAAATAGAAATAGCAACCCTCGGGTTGCTATTTTCTTTAGTACGTTCTGATGAGCGCTTTAGCGAGGTACTGAGGGTGCAGGATTTACTGCAGGGTGTTTTTTAGCAGCGGCAGCGCGGGTAAGGCGAGGATTTCAATTCCTTCTTCGCGCAGTGACTCTACCTCATCTAAAGTAGTGCTCCCCCGAATACTGCGCTCGGGCGACTCTTTGTAATGAATCTTGCGAGCCTCCTCTGCAAATTCAGAGCCTACGTCCTCAGAACGGCTCATTAACTCCTGCATTCCCTTTAAAAAAGCAGCCTGTACTTGCGCTTCCAACTGGCTATGGTCGGCGCGCGTTACTGCGGCAACTTCATTCTGGTTTGGCTGATTTTCTGCAGAGCTTGGGTTGGTGAGTGCACTGGAGGCCCCACTGCTCTGCACTGGATTCTCTTTGGTGTGCGACTTGGCAATGTGGGGCGCCGATGGCATCCGCATAATCTCGGTGCTATTGCATAGGGGGCAAGCAAGCATGCCACTGGCCTGCTGGGTGAGGCAATCTTCCTCCGAAGCAAACCACCCCTCAAAGCGGTGATCAAAGGAACAGGATAGGTTATAGACTTTCATGCTGAGTAGATGGGGGCAAAACTGCTAAATTCAATATCGCTTATTTTAATGGTGTTTTTTCATCGGCAATGGCGATCGCTTGCGGCCTTACTAAGCCACGACGATAGCGATCCAACCAATAGGCTGAAATCGTGGTCTTGACGTCGGTAATAGCGCCATCCTCCACCCACGCCAGCAATTCATCCAGGGATGCAGCAAATACATCCAAAAATTCTTCGTCGTCAAGCTGACGCTGGCCTTTGCTCAAGCCTTCAGCTAAATAAATATCAATGAATTCAGTCGAATAGGAAATCACCGGGTGAATGCGCCGAATGTAACTCCACTTACTGGCGGTATACCCCGTCTCTTCTTGCAGTTCGCGCTGCGCGCAGACCAAGGGATCCTCGCGCAAATCCAACTTACCCGCCGGAATTTCCATGCATACCCGAGCAACGGGATATCGGTACTGCCGCTCGAGCAAAATGCGTCCATCGTCTAGTATCGCAACGATCGCTACCGCACCCGGATGGGTAAGGTACTCCCGCACCGCTTCACCACCATCAGGTAAGCGTACGGTATCGCGTTTCATCTCTAAAAAAATACCACTATAGAGATCCCGGCTTTCAATGCACTCTTCTTTCAGATGGGTGTCGCCCTGCGGTAAATCGTGCAATGATTTTTCGGTCATCGTGGGCGCCTTATAAAAAAACCCAGCCAATCAGCTGGGTTAGAGATGTTAACCGCCGATCAAGGTGTTTCGCATCACATCTAAACACAAGGCCATTAAGGCACCTGGAAAGATGCCCAAGGCCAAAATAGCAATGCTATTGATGCCCAATATGCCGCGCGAAATACTAGAGCCAGTAATCTCATGTTCACGCAGCGGTATATCAAAATACATTACCTTCACAACGCGCAAATAATAGAAAGCACCGACCAAGGATGCCATCACGGCAATGATTGCTAAGGCTGTGTACTCTGCATCAACCAAGGCCTCCAGTACCGATAACTTAGCAGCAAAGCCAACCGTCGGGGGTATGCCAGCCAAAGAGAACATCATCACGAGGCCCATGAATGCAAACCACGGGTGCTTTTTATTCAAGCCCTTTAGGCTATCGAGGGTCTCGCAGTCGTAGCCTTTTTTCGATAGGAGCATTAACAATCCAAAACTAGCCAAGGTAGTCAAGGTGTACGTCACCGCATAAAACAGCGCCGCACTATACGCATGGTCATCGAATACCGACAACATACCAAGCAAGACAAATCCCATTTGGGCAATCGCCGAATACGCCAACATACGCTTGATGTTGGTTTGCGCAATAGCCGTCACATTGCCAATCACCATCGACAATACCGCCAGCATGATGAGCATCGGCTGCCAATCGCTAAACAGCGGCAATAAGGTATTCACCAGCAAGCGGAAGAGCAAGGCAAATGCCGCCAGTTTAGGCGCAGCTGCAATCAATAAAGTAACCGCAGTTGGGGCGCCTTGATAGACATCGGGCACCCACATGTGAAAAGGCACGACGCCTAACTTGAAGGCTAAACCCGCCATAATGAAGACCAAGCCAAAGGCCATGATTAAGTGATTAATCCGGGGATCGGCTACCGCCTTAAAAATCTCAATCAGATCCAGTGAGCCGGTAACACCATAGAGCATCGACATACCGTAGAGCAAAAAGCCGGATGCCAAAGCGCCCAGAATAAAGTACTTCATTGCCGCCTCTGTGCTCTGGGCATTGTCCTGCCGCATCGCCACCAATCCATAGGTTGAGAGCGCCATCAGCTCTAAGCCGAGGTAAAGGGTGAGTAAGTTTGCCCCCGAAATAAGGACGCACTGCCCTAGCAAGGCAA
>CALRRC020000154.1:0-3655 GCA_943370515.1 Erythrobacter sanguineus
TACGGCATTGCCAGAGCGCATCGGTGATATTCAACTGAGTAAGCCAGAGGACATTCAAATGAGCTTGAGCGAATGCGTGTTTGGCAGCGCAGTCACGCAATACCCCATTCATTTTGAGCGGCATATGCCCTCTAGTCAGTTGGATGGAACGCTCGGGGTCAGTGCGAGCGGAGTGCTGGGCTGTGCAAAGGCGATGTTGGCCAAGGGGCAGCTTATTGCCGTGGATCAATTGGAGCCTTTGTATGTCCGCAATAAAGTAGCGCTGACCAGCGCTGAACGTAGTGCAAAATAGAACTCTTTATTTTTGCAGCGCTCCCTTTCTTATTCATGCCTCAAATGACGAGCACCCAGGATACCCAATTGACCTTCACGCCGATGCAGCCATCGGATATGCGAGCGGTCATGGACTTGGAAGCAATCTCGCACACCCATCCCTGGACACAAGGTAATTTTTTAGATTCATTGACTGCGGGGCATTGGGCTTATTGCATTCGGCCGGAGATGACCGCAAATGTAGAGCTAGCGCCGCATTTGCCTGGATTGTGGGGCTATTGTATTTTGTATCCAGCCGTTGATGAATTGCATTTACTCAATATCACTATTGATCCCGCATTGCGACGCAATGGCATTGGCAGTCGTGTGATGCAAGCCATTGAGGGCATTGCCATTCAGCAGAAAATGAGTCGGATTATCCTTGAGGTACGCCCATCCAATATCCCCGCAGTCAAATTATATGAACGGATGGGTTACACCATTATTGGTGTGCGTAGAGCCTATTACCCAGCCGATGAAGTGACTGGCAAGCGGGAAGATGCCGGTGTCATGGCAAAATCGATTACCCTAGAAGCACAATGAGCATCATTCACACCAACGACTCCAGCATGCGCTCTTCTTTTTTAAAAGAAATGGGCATTACAGAATGGGTCGATCGATCCAGCAGCGTCTCACCTCTGAATGCGCCTGCAGTACCTCAAAGTATTCCGCAAGCATCTACTGAGCCCACAGCAAACCCATCGGAGCGCGTAGCTGAGATTAGCGGCCGCTGGATTTTTATCGGCACTAAACCCCAAGGTGACGCCCTCACTTTGTTTCAGAACATCGTGCGGGTGCTGGGCTTGCCTAATGGCGCTTGGGTCTGGCAAGACCAAAAGGCCAACATCGATGCGCTAATCGAATCAAGCACAGTACCACTGGTAGCAATTGCATTGGGCGCAGCGAGCGCGCAGCGCTTGACCGGCGAACATGTACCCTTAGCTGAGTTGCGTGGTGCGATTCATTCTCTGATGCACGGCGAAGCAGAAGTGCCTTTGATTGCAACGCTAGAATTGGCGCAAGTCTTGGCAAGGCCACAAGAAAAAGCATTGCTTTGGGAAGATTTGCTACTCGCTCGCTCGGTACTACAAAGCCTTTAAACCCCAGAATCAACAAACGGATTACTAGTGTTTGCTTTCACCGATGAGGTGCAGGGAGTCATACTCTGCTTGATTGCGGGCATGCCGGCGCATGATGAGGATCATGATGATGCTGACCGATAAGCCAAAGCCAGTAATAACAAAGGCGATTGGCACATCAAGCCAGATTAGTAAGGCATACAGCATCAGCATGCTAAGGACAGACAGATTTTCATTAAAGTTTTGCACCGCAATTGAGTGGCCTGCCGACAACAAGACGTGACCACGATGCTGTAAGAGAGCATTCATTGGCACTACGAAATAGCCTGCGAGCCAGCCGACCATAATCAGTAGCGCATACGGCGGAATCATATTGAGTGTGAGTTTCATTTTGCCAAACTCGACGAGCACAATCGGCGGGATCATATCGATGTGGTAAATAGCCATGAAGCACACCCCGATACCCATCACCACTCCGTACGGCAAGACTTTCAAGGACTGCTTCAGGGGAATGCGGCTGGCAGCCCAGACTGCACCTCCGGCAACGCCAAAGGCGGAGATGGCTTGCAAGATTGCGCCTTGCGAAAGACTCATGTTGAGTGCAACTTCAGCCCACTTGAGAACAATGAATTGCAAGGTGGCGCCAGCCCCCCAAAAGAGCGTAGTTACCGCCAAGGAGATCTGACCCAAGCGATCAGCCCACAGGGTTCTAAAGCAATGCGCAAAGTCTTGAACTAACTCAATCGGATTGGTTTTTTGGGCGACGTAACGAGCGCCGGTATCGGGAATTTTGAGGTTAATCAGTGCGGCGATGATGTAAATCATCATGATGACCAAAATAGCGGCTTCGGCCGGTGTATCGATGCCCGTTTCAATGATAGGCAGGTCAAACCCGAGTAAGCGCGATGAGACGCCGACACTAATGAGTACTCCACCCAAAACCGTACCCAAGATAATGGAGCCAACAGTTAGACCCTCAATCCAGCCATTAGCTGCTACCAGGCGCTCTGGGGGGAGTAATTCGGTGAGGATGCCGTATTTAGCTGGGGAATAGGCAGCAGCACCGAGGCCCACAATGGCATACGATAGCAAGGGATGGCTACCAAACAACATGACAGCGCAGCCCACAAACTTAATGGTATTGGTGATGAACATGACGTTGCCCTTGGGCCTGGAGTCAGCAAATGCACCCACAAAGGCAGCCAAAAGAACGTAAGACAAGACAAAGAACAGCTTTAGCAACGGGGTCATCCAATCCGGAGCATCCAGCTGGATTAGGAGTGCAATAGCCGCAATGAGGAGTGCGTTATCGGCCAGCGACGAAAAAAATTGCGCCGCCATAATGGTGTAAAAACTACGGTTCATTCGTACAATCGAGTCATTTACAGCATTAAAACATGAAAGGGGTTTCAGATATGAATCGGCCTATTTTGGCAACCATTCACATTGAGGCCTTTCGCCATAATTTGGCCAGGGTGCGCGCACTTGCACCTGAGGCGAAGATCTGGTCGGTTGTCAAAGCCGCTGCGTATGGCCATCGCCTCGAGTCCATTCTGGAAGGCTTAAACCAGACCGATGGATTTGCTTTGCTTGATCTACGGGATGCACAGTGGCTGCGGAATCAAGGCTGGCAAGGCCGTATCCTGTTGCTTGAGGGGCTATTTGAGCCAGAAGAGCTCGCAGAAGCAGTATCGCTGGATTGTGATTTAGTAGTGCATTGCCAGGAGCAAGTGCTACTGCTTGAGCGCCTCGCTCAACGCTCAAGTCATGCGCTTCAGGTTTTTCTGAAGCTCAACTCGGGAATGAACCGGCTGGGCTTTTCCCCTACGACTTATCGGGATATGTATCACCGACTTCACTCATTAGGGCATCAAGTACACCACATGACCCACTTTGCCAATGCCGATGCAATGGATCAGAAGCCAACCGTGGGCGAGCAGATGGATTGCTTTTCTGCGATAGTCGATGGCCTGGCTGGTGAAACTTGCCTTGCTAACTCCGCTGCCATTCTGTGGCACCGAACCGCCTTAGGCGACTGGGTGCGCCCTGGAATTATGTTGTACGGACTGTCTCCAACTGGAATCCATGCGGATATTGAACATGCACACCTTGAGCCCGTCATGTCTTTGACGAGTGAAATTATTGATATCCAGCATTTGGCTGCTGGCGACCATGTCGGCTATGGCGGTCGCTACACAGCACCTGAAGCAATGCGGATTGGGGTGATTGCCTGTGGTTATGCGGATGGTTATCCACGCCATGCG
>CALRRC020000155.1:0-3639 GCA_943370515.1 Erythrobacter sanguineus
CATCATCGTCTTCTTAAACAAGTGCGATATGGTGGACGACGAAGAGCTCCTCGAGCTTGTTGAGATGGAAGTGCGTGAGCTTCTCTCCAAGTACAAGTTCCCTGGCGACGACACGCCGATCATCCGCGGCTCTGCGAAGTTAGCCTTAGATGGCGACGAAGGTCCTTTGGGCAAAGAAGCCATCATGAAATTGGCTGAAGCCTTAGATACCTTTATCCCTACACCAGAGCGTGCAGTTGATGGCGCCTTCTTGATGCCAGTCGAAGACGTGTTCTCGATCTCGGGCCGCGGTACGGTAGTAACCGGCCGTATTGAGCGCGGTATCGTTAAAGTCGGTGAAGAGATTGAAATCATCGGCATCAAGCCAACACTCAAGACAACCTGTACGGGTGTTGAGATGTTCCGCAAACTCCTCGACCAAGGTCAAGCGGGTGACAACGTCGGTATTCTATTGCGCGGCACCAAGCGTGAAGAAGTCGAGCGCGGCCAAGTATTGGCTAAGCCAGGCTCAATCACACCGCACACCCACTTTACTGCTGAGGTTTACATCTTAGGTAAAGACGAAGGTGGCCGTCATACTCCCTTCTTTAACAACTACCGTCCCCAGTTTTACTTCCGTACTACGGACGTAACCGGTTCGATCGAGTTGCCAAAAGACAAAGAGATGGTGATGCCAGGCGATAACGTCAGCATTACCGTCAAGCTCATCGCGCCAATCGCGATGGAAGAAGGTTTGCGTTTTGCGATCCGTGAAGGTGGCCGTACTGTTGGCGCCGGCGTCGTAGCAAAGATTTTGGCTTAATAGGTTTAGGTATTTAGTAGTAATAATTATTTAGCGTTTTGCTAACCGGTGGCGTCTGTGCTGCAGATGCCACCGAGCTCTTTAGAAATATAACGCGGCAGCACCGCACCGCTCTTTGGAATTACTATGCAAAACCAGAAAATTCGTATTCGTCTTAAAGCGTTTGATTACCGTCTCATCGACCAGTCTGCTGCTGAAATCGTAGATACAGCAAAGCGCACCGGCGCAGTGGTAAAAGGTCCAGTACCTTTGCCAACGCGCATCGAGCGTTTTGACATCCTGCGTTCACCCCACGTGAATAAAACCTCACGCGATCAGTTAGAGATTCGTACCCATCTGCGTTTGATGGATATCGTTGATCCAACCGAAAAGACAGTGGATGCATTAATGAAATTAGACCTCCCAGCTGGTGTGGATGTCGAAATCAAGCTGCAGTAATGGTATTTATCCGATTTAGGCCTTGCCTAAATCGGATTAGCGCGATAGAATTGAAGGCTTTTCTCGGTTCAGAGATGTAAATTCTGGCCTGTTTTTGTTGTAACTTATTGATTTATCGACATATTTGTCCATAAATCACTTAAATTAAATTATTGCTGACCAATCGAAGTCGGCGTGGAGCATGAATATGAGCTTAGGCTTAATCGGCCGCAAGGTCGGTATGACCCGTCTTTTTACGGATGAAGGGGATTCCATCCCTGTCACCGTCATTGACGTGAGTGATAACAGGGTTGCTCAAATTAAGACCCAGGAAACCGATGGCTATGATGCTATTCAGTTGGCCCACGGCACCCGTAGAGCAACGCGCGTAACCAAACCCATGGCAGGTCATTTTGCAAAAGCTGGCGTAATGGCTGGCAATGCATTGAATGAATTTCATTTGGATGCAGCCAAAATTGCAGAAATGAAGCCTGGCCAGGTTATTCCAGCAGATGCAGCATTTGCAGCTGGCCAAAAGGTCGATGTGCAAGGCGTTTCGATTGGTAAGGGCTACGCCGGTACCATCAAGCGTTACCACTTTGCTTCTGGTCGCGCCAGTCACGGTAATTCCCGTTCACACAATGTGCCAGGTTCGATTGGTATGGCGCAAGATCCAGGACGTGTGTTCCCAGGTAAGCGCATGACAGGCCACCTTGGTGACGTTACACGTACCGTACAAAATTTAGTCATCGCCCGCATTGATACAGAACGTAATCTGATCATGGTGAAAGGTGCCGTACCCGGCGCCCCAGGCGGTAAAGTCATCGTTACTCCAGCGGTTAAGACACCGCTGAAGAAGAAATAAGGAGAGCGAATATGGAACTCAAGCTTCTCCAAGATAACGGCACGCTCGGCGCAGGCATTCAAGCCTCACCCGAAGTGTTCGAGCGCGAATACAACGAAGCATTGGTGCACCAAGTAGTAGTGGCGTATCAAGCCAATGCACGTAGCGGTAACCGTGCACAGAAAGACCGTGAGCAAGTTAAGCACACCACGAAAAAGCCATGGCGCCAAAAAGGCACTGGCCGTGCACGTGCTGGTATGAGCTCTTCCCCATTGTGGCGTGGAGGTGGTCGGATATTCCCGAACTCCCCAGAAGAAAATTTCAGCCATAAAGTTAACAAAAAAATGTATCGCGCTGGCATGAGATCAATTCTGTCTCAACTCGCCCGCGAAGGTCGCTTAAACGTCGTTGATCAATTTGAGCTCGACGCGCCAAAGACTAAAGTTCTTGCTGAGAAAGTGAAAGCAATGGGCTTGGATTCGGTGTTGATCATCGTTGATCAGGTTAGCGAAAACTTGTATTTAGCTGCACGCAATTTGCATAAGGTTGCAGTAGTCGAGCCACAACATGCTGATCCGCTTTCTTTGGTTCAGTATCAAAAAGTGTTGGTGAGCAAAGCAGCGATTGCCAAAATCGAGGAGTTGCTGAAATGAGCCAAACACGCAGAAATGATCACAACCTGATGAAGGTTTTGCTTGGACCGGTTATTTCGGAAAAGGCAACGATGGTAGCGGAGAAAAACGAGCAAGTCGTTTTTCAGGTGGACCGCGCAGCAAACAAGAGCGATGTAAAGCAAGCGGTTGAATTGCTTTTCAAAGTTCAAGTGGACTCCGTTCAAATCGTCAATCAAAAAGGCAAGCCAAAGCGCTATGGTCGTTTTGAAGGTCGACGCGATCACGTCAAGAAGGCTTACGTTAATTTGAAGCCTGGTCAAGAAATCAACTTTGAAGCGGAGGCGAATTAATCATGCCTTTGATGAAAACAAAACCGACCTCACCAGGTCGTCGCTCAATGGTCAAGGTGGTAAACCCAGACCTGCATAAAGGAAAACCTTTCGCAGCGTTGTTAGAGCCACAGATTCAAAAAGCCGGTCGTAATAACAACGGCCACATTACTACCCGCCATAAAGGCGGCGGTCATAAGCATCACTATCGCGTCGTTGACTTTAAGCGCAACGATAAAGATGGCATTTCAGCCAAAGTAGAGCGTTTGGAATACGATCCAAACCGCAGTGCAAACATTGCATTGTTGCTATTTGCGGATGGTGAGCGTCGTTATATCATCGCTGCTAAAGGCATGGTTGCAGGTCAGCCAGTCATGAACGGTTCACAAGCACCAATCAAATCTGGTAACAACTTGCCTATTCGTAATATTCCAATTGGTAGCACGATTCACTGCGTAGAAATGCTCCCAGGCAAAGGCGCACAAATCGCACGTTCTGCAGGCGGCTCAGCAGTACTGCTTGCACGTGAGGGCGTATATGCCCAGGTTCGTTTGCGCTCCGGTGAAGTTCGTCGCATTCTGATTGACTGCCGTGCCACGATTGGCGAAGTTGGTAACGAAGAGCACAGCTTGC
>CALRRC020000156.1:0-3624 GCA_943370515.1 Erythrobacter sanguineus
TAGCCGCGCCGAATTAAGGTTGGCAAGGTCAATAAGCCCAAGGTGATCACGGTTGCACCAACAATACCCGTAGTGGCACCCATTAAGGCACCGAATAAAATGATGCCGACCGCCATACCGCCCTTAACACCCCCAGCAACGTGCCCGATGACATCCAATAAATCATCCGCTAGTCCTGATTTTTCAAGCGTAATGCCCATAAAGATAAATAAGGGGATGGCGAGCCATTGATAACCTGCCACCACACCAAAGACCCGCGCCGGCAAGAGGTTGAATAGCACTGGCCCAAAACCCAAATACCCGAACACAAAACCAACGGTTGCCAGGGTAATGGCGACTGGTACGCCGATCATTAGCATTACAAAAAAGCCAATGAGCATAAAAATGGCCATGGTTTGCATCTCAAACATGATTGCCCTCGCCTTTTGTTTGGTAGTTCACAATCACGCGGCAAAACTCACCCACACCTTGCAGCGCTAAAAGGCAGAAGCCAATTGGAATGAGTCCCTTAACCATCCAGCGGTACGGAATTCCGCCGGGGTCGGGTGACATCTCCCCAATCGAAAACGATTGGTTGACGTACTTGATTGAAAGCAATATGAATAAGATTGCGACCACGACAGTTAATGCGGCTGACAGAAGGTCAACATACAACTTAGTTTTGGGTTTGTAATTGGCATAAAACAGATCAACTCGGACATTGTCGCCGCGGAGTAATGCGTAGCTCATGCCAAATAAGATCAATGCCGCTAAAAGATGCCATTCAAGTTCCTGGGCCCAAACGGTCCCTAGGCTCATGCTGTACCTCAATGTTACGTTGATGACTATCAAGGCCACAATGGCAAGGGCCACATACGACGTGGCCCTGCCAATGTGATCAAGTAAGCCTTCAATACGAGCTGCGATTGTATTTAAGGACTTTTGCACAGAATTCCTAACTCAAAAAATTAAAAAGCAGATTAGCCGCGAACTTTACTGTGGTACGTTGCTTCACTGTATGAAGCCCAGCTGTCATAGCTCCTCTTAAAAGCAAAATAAGAATCATGCACCTTCTTAGTCATTGGGTCAGCCGCTGCGGCAGCATCCAAAATCTTCTTCGTCTCTGTACGCATTGCAGCTATGACGGAATCTGGCAGAGGTAATGCAGTTACCCCCTGCTTCTTGACTAGGTCTTCCATCGCTTCTGCGTTATTGCGCTGGCACCATGCCTCGCCAATCACATTACATGCAGCAGATGCATTTTGAACCACGGCTTGCAGGTCTTTTGGTAACTTCTCCCAGGCTGCTTTATTGATAAGTAACTCAGAAGTGGTTGCTGGCTCATGCCAGCCGGTGGTGTAGTAAAACTTAGCTGCTTTTTGTAAACCCAAACGACGATCCTGGAATGGTCCGACAAACTCGGCCGCATCGATCACACCGCGCTCCAGCGCCGGGAAAATTTCACCGGCCGGAAGTACCTTCACATCAACACCAAGACTAGCATAGACCTTACCGGCGAGACCAGGGATGCGCATCTTCAGGCCTTTTAAGTCCGCTACGGTATTGATTTTCTTTTTAAACCAACCGGTCATTTGCACGCCAGTATTGCCGCAAGGCATTGCAACCATACCAAATGGGGCGTAGGTTTCATTCCAGAGATCAATGCCGCCGCCGTCATACAGCCAACCGTTCATGCCTTGGAAATTCAGACCAAAAGGGACAGCCGTGAAATATTGCGCGGCAGCTGTTTTGCCAGTCCAAAAGTAGCTATTGGAGTGATTCATTTCGACCGTACCGGAACGTACAGCATCAAAACCCTCAAATGCTGGGATAAGTTCACCAGCACCAAACACTTGAATCTTGAGGCGACCGTTTGACATATCGCTGATGCGTTTAGCTAAATCGGTTGCGCTACCAGGGCCATCCATGTAGAAAGGCGAACCTTTAGGATAGGAGCTGGTCATTTTCCAGTTAAACGTTTGCGCTGATTGCGCGCGCACAATAGCTGGAGCCCCTAAGGCAACACCGGCTACACCCGCACCAATACCGGTGCTTATAAATTTACGGCGGTTAGATTCCATATTAAATCTCCTAAGAAGTTGAACTTAATTAAAAAAATGATGTGATTAATATTGTGCGGTGCAACTAAAATATCGAAAATAAATGCTTCCGATTCAATTTAGTACAAACCCAACTTGTTCTAATCGGGACATTCCCTAGTTAGGTGCATTTATTGCACTATTTTGGTAGCAGATGTTGTTCATGCATCAATTTGGTGAATGCATCAATTTAAACTGTGTCTTTAATTACGCGTTAACAGCAGAGAGCAAAAATAATGCAAGCAAAATGGGGTATTCAAGGAATGGCGGTAGCGCCACACTCACTCGCATCGGAGTCGGCGCTTGCGGTGTTGCGTGAAGGCGGTAATGCGCTGGAAGCCATGATTTCAGCGGCAGCAACCATTGCTGTGGTCTATCCCCACATGAACTCGATTGGTGGTGACTCGTTTTGGGTCATTCATGCACCAGGTAAAGCCATGGGTGGAATTGATGCGTGCGGCGCATCGGCGGGACTCGCGACAAAGAAATGGTATGCCGACCAAGGCATCACTAAAGCCATTCCCTTTCGCGGCCCGGTAGCAGCCAACACAGTTGCTGGAACCATTTCAGGCTGGGGTGCTGCGCATGCCCTGTCTAAAAAAGGCTTGGGTGGCAAACTGCCCTTATCTCGCCTGCTACAAGATGCAATTCATTACGCTGAAGCGGGCGTTCCAGTCACCCTCAGCCAATCCAGCTTGACTGAAAAAAAGCGTCCCGAGTTGTCATCCATTCCGGGCTTTGCTGAAACCTTTTTAGTTAATGGCAAAAGTCCAGCGGTCGGTAGCATTTTTAAGCAAGGCAGGCTTGCAGCCACCCTTCGGCAGATTGCAAAAAAAGGAACGGATGACTATTACCGAGGTGATTTGGCTGAATTACTCGCCAAAGAATTAACTGCCATCGGCAGTCCATTGCGCCTAGCTGATTTACAACGCCACCAAGCAAAGCTAATTGATCCGCTGGAACTCAAACACAGCTTGGGCAATGTGTACAACATGACGCCACCAACCCAGGGGGTAGTTTCGTTGATGATTTTGGGTATTTTAGATCAGCTCAATTTAAAACGATTTGATGTAGACAGCGCTGAGTATGTACACCACTGCGTTGAGGCAACTAAACAAGCATTCAAAGTACGCGATCAACATGTGACGGATCCGGCTTATATGTCGCATCATGCCCAGCACTTTTTAAGCCCTGATTTTTTAAAAACTTTAGCGTCCAAGGTGGATGGTCAGAAGGCCTTACCTTGGGGTGCTGGCCGAGGCCCAGCCGATACCATTTGGATGGGCGTAGTGGATGGCGAAGGCCGATGCGTCTCCTTCATTCAAAGTATTTATCACGAGTTTGGTGCCGGCATTGTGTTGCCCAAATCTGGAGTGAATTGGCAAAACCGAGGCTGCAGTTTTTCACTGGATCCACACAACCTCAATACGCTTGAGCCGCATCGCAAACCGTTTCACACCCTTAATCCTGCACTGGCATTATTCAAGGATGGCCGCTCGATGGTCTACGGCACGATGGGCGGTGACGGTCAACCGCAAACCCAGTG
>CALRRC020000157.1:0-3614 GCA_943370515.1 Erythrobacter sanguineus
GCCCAAACACCAAACCAAAGTCCAATATCAAAGTTTGGATATCCCTGCTCCGCAATGGTCGGAATCTCCGGCGCAACAGACGCCCGTGTCATGCTAGTTATACCCAGTGCACGTGCTTTGCCGCCGCGGACTTGTGCCATGGCTGTTTCAAATGGCGCCATGTAAAACGCTGTCCTACCTGCAATCGTTTCTGTAATTGCTTCGGGTGAGCCCTTATAAGGAACGTGCAGCATCTTGATTCCCATGGTCTGATTAAAGTACTCAGCAGCCAGGTGCGTAGAGCTGCCAATACCAGCAGAAGCGTAAGGGAGATCGCCAGGTTTTGCTTTTGCGGCGGCAACCAGATCTTTGATCGTTTTATATGGGCTGTCAGCACCAACAATTAATAGATAGGGTGTTGTGCCCAGAATATTCAGATCCGTCAGGCTTTTTAAGTCATAGGGCAATTTTTTATAAATCGCTGGATTAGCTGCATACGAGGCAGACTGCACCAATAGGGTATAGCCATCCGGCGCTGCATTAACTACTACGCCAGTACCAACCAGGCCGCCAGCACCTGGGCGGTTTTCAATAATCACCGGTTGCTTCCACAATTCAGACAAGCTTTTTGCCACCAATCGACCGGCAATGTCGGCGCCCGATCCGGGTGTTAATGGAACAACCATCTTAACGGTCTTGGATGGGTATTTATCGGCTGCTGGTTGCGCTTGGACATGGATGCCCATACCCAAGATGGCCAAGCCAATCAGTCCGAGTTGCCATTGTTTAAGCATGGATTTGAATTGTGTCACTTTAAGTCTCCTTTTATTTTTATTGTGCTGCTCTGAAATACTAAGCCAGTTTATCGAACCGAGTCCAAAAATTGCTTCAGGGCTGCATTGAATTCGTCTGGCTTTTCAATATTGGATAAATGGGCTGCATCGTCAATGATATGCATGCTCGAATGCTGAATTAAGCGATGCAGCACTGTTGCTTGAGCAACCGTACAGGCGGGATCTTGTCTGCCTAGCAAGACCATGGTCGGGACCGTAATCTTCAGTAGCATCGTTGACTGTGCCATATCCCGTACCGCGCTGGCGCATGCAATGTATCCATCCACCGGTGTGTTCAAAATCATCGTACGGACCCGCTCAATTTTTGCTGGCTCACTGGCAATGAACCCTTCCAAAAACCAGCGTTTGAGGGTGCCATCGACCAAGCCACCCAAACCCTGCTGCCGTGCAATTGCAAAACGCTCCTCCCAAAGGGGGCGCGGCGGCATCTCACTGGCGGTATCGCACAAACTCAATGAGCTCACCCGATCTAGAAAATGAGCGCCGACAAACTGGCAAATCATTCCGCCCATCGATAGACCGACGAGATGGGCTTTCTTAATCTGCAAGGCATCCATCAGGCCAACGAGATCATTCGCTAATAACTCGATACTGTACGGACCAGGGGTCACTTCAGATTGCCCATGCCCGCGAGTGTCATAGCGTACAACGCGGTAATGGGAGGTCAAGGCCACAATCGTGTCGTCCCACATTTCTAAGCTAGACATCAAGCTGTTGCTCATGACTACAACCGGTGCAGTCTCAGGACCATCCATTTGATAAGCCATCGTGATGCCATTGGCATGAATCGTTTTCTTCATAACACCCTTACAGTAAACAGATTGAACCTAAAAATGAATTGCAATGCCTCTTTTGTTTGCATTCAGCTATCAATTCTACTCAGAAGAGAAGCACTTCACATACACTACTGCCATGATTGCTGGTTTAGTTCAAATACTGTTATTTCAGGGCTTAGGTGAGCTGATTTCCAAGTTCGTCTTGACCACACTGCCAGGCCCCGTGATTGGCCTTGTCTTACTATTGGCGTGGTTGATGCTACGCGGCAAGCTTGATCCATCCTTGGCTTTGGTAGCCGATGGTTTTAGTCAATACTTAGGTCTGCTGTTTGTTCCCGCAGCCGTTGGGGTGGTTCTGTTTTTGCCACAACTCAAAGAGCATGCTGGGGCGCTAATCACCGCATTGGTGGTGAGTGTTGTCCTCACGATTACCACGAGTGCACTCATTCTCAAGCTGATGCACCGCGAGCCTAAAGACGATGCGTGAGTCTGCTTCGATTGTCGAGATCTGGGTCTACCTCTCGGGCAGTCCCTTAATCGCGCTGTTTATTACATTGGCCGCCTATCAAATTGGTCTATGGCTATATCAGCGCAGCGCCCAAAATCCAATCGCTAACCCGGTGGCTATTGCAGTAATTTTGGTTTCCGTTGCAATCGAGTTACTGCAAATGCCGTATCGAACCTATTTTGAGGGTGCGCAGTTTGTCCACTTTTTACTTGGCTCAGCGACGGTCTCGTTGGCTATTCCGATTTACCGCGGTATTCAGCATTTGCAAAGCCGCGCACTGCCGCTAATTATTTCATTGGTCTGCGGTGGCCTTGTTTCCATTTTGAGCGCCGTCGGTATTGCAACCGCATTGGGTGCCGACCAGACACTAGTTGGCGGCCTGTACTCGAAATCGGTCACAGCGCCAATCGCTATGGGTATCGCTGAGCAAATTGGTATCTCACCGACGCTCACTGCCGTGTTTGCAGTCGTGACTGGCATTCTTGGTGCCGTACTCGCACGATTCATACTGGATGGACTGGGGATGAAATCGTGGTGGCAGCGCGGCTTTGCAATTGGAGTTGCATCCCACGGCATTGGTGCCTCGAGAGCGTTTAGTGTGAGCCCCGAAGCAGGCGCCTATGCCAGCCTAGCGATGGGGATGCACGGTATCTTAGGTGCTATCGCGATACCGTGGATTTTTCATCTGATGAATCGCTAACAATTACATCGTTAATCTAGATGCGCCTTTAAAAAAGCGTGGGTACGTTGCCATGCCTCTTTTGTGGCTGCAGCGTTGTATTGCAAGGGCGGTAAATGCCGCGCATCTGCCTCTGGATTCGTAAAGGCATGCTTTGCGTCATAGCGATAGAAGGTGTACGGTGTATTTGCTGCTTTGAGATTAACTTCCAACTGATCAACGCCAGCAATCGGGAAAAATTCATCGTGCAAAGCCCAGTGACCCTGAAGTGGTTTCTTGATTTTGCTGGCATCAACGTATTCCAGCGGAGGATAGCCATACCAAACCACACTCGCATCCAGCTCAGGTACGTGGACTGCTGACAATAGTGTTAGTGCCCCACCCATACAGAAGCCCGTGACGGCCACTTTAGGACTACCGGTTTTCTTAAGGTACTGCACTGCCCCTCGAATATCTTGCGAGGCAACGTCGCCGAAGTTCAAGTCACCCATCAAGTGCTCTGCTTCTTTCGCCTCTAAGGCTAACTTACCTCGATATAAATCCGGGACTAAGGCGCGGTATCCAGCTGCAGCCAACTGATCGGCTACGGCCTTAATCTGATTATCTAAACCCCACCACTCCTGAATCACGACTACCCCAGGGCTACTGGAGCTATTTTCAGGCTCAGCAAGATAAGCGCTAACCGATTTACCATCGGGACGTGTGTATTGAATCAGTGAGTGCATGCGGGTGTACTCCTTATAGAAGTGGGAATAGAATGAAAATGTACACATTAAATTACCACAATTAGGCACAACCGCTATGCTTGCCTTTCCCGA
>CALRRC020000158.1:0-3605 GCA_943370515.1 Erythrobacter sanguineus
ACCAACGCTCAATACCGCCATGCAAAGCGTTATAGTCAACTGACTGCCAGTGGGCACGATGCGGAACCATCTTCAGTTCCGATCCGCTTACCGTATAACTGGCGTGCCGCCGATAGCGATAGCGCCCACCGTCTTTTAAATAAGGATCACGTGGCAGATCCTGCCAATGTTCACCTAAACCAATTAAATCGCTGACGCCAACATGGGCTAACTCCGCAACCGAGGCGGCAGCGGCAATCGCAAATCCAGTACCTTGGATCGCAGGCGCAATTTCTGGGGTAGGCGTTAACGGCGGAGAGAGATTCACCGCCTTATTTTAGGACATCGACGTGCTTACTGTCACGAATCGAGTTTTAGACGTTCTCGCACCATATTGACGTGACCCTTAAGGTCATAGAGCTCTTTAGACTCAAGGGAGGATACCTTCATCGCATTCACGCGCATTTGTATGTCTGCCAAGGCCTGACGACTCGCATCGCGCGCATTGGGGTCCGCAGCAGTGCGCTCCAATACTTTGAGCTCGGCATAAATACGTGATAAGCGAATGCGCAGACTTAAATCACGCAAGGCCGGAATATACGCTATTAATGGAATCAAAATAGCCAAAATTGGAATGACAACTCGCGCAAAGCGACCAACCCAAACGGCGGTCCAAAACGGCAAATGGCGATGCAAAAAGGAGGGGCCATCTTTTAAATAAATCTCCGAATCGATTTGTAATGGGAAATCTAGGCCATTGATCGATGGGAATTCACCCTGCTTTTGTAGGCGCGAATAGGATTTCAAAACATCTTGCGCATTTTCTAGAAGCAGACTGACGATGGCTGGACTGATCGTCTCGCGACTGACCAAGGTTGCAGTGGCTGCAATCATCTGCCGGTTCAGCCTAGGAAAATCATTTTCGATGCTCAGTAGACCGCGGGCTACGTCCACCTTAGTCAAAAACGGTAGGGCACGGGTATAAGCGTCTGCCTGTACAAAATTCATCAGCTGTACACCGGGCAAGTTGATGAAGCTTTTGAGCAACGGCGCTTCGGCTGCAGCTACAACAAAAACAGCGTCTAAATTTCCAGCGGCTAATTTTGTAGCTCCCTCCTGCGGCGTCAATTCCTCCATCTCTAGATCGGCTATCTTGATTCCACTGGTATCGAGTAGTAGTTTTGCAATCGAATTAGTGCCGCTTCCCGCATTGCCAATCGAGACCCGCTTCCCTTTGAGTTGGGTGAGCAGGGTCAGTCCGTCCGGAGTCCCCTTAAAACTAGACTCACGATAAAAAACCCATACCGGCTCATAAAACATCCCGGCGATGGATACGAAATGCGGGTATTGCGACACATCGGCAACGCCACCCTGAATCATCGCCAAGTCCACACCCGATTTGGGATCAGCTAACAAAGCTAGATTGTCTTGCGAGCCGCCAGTCTTGAGCACCTGAAGCTCGACCCCTTCTTTTTTCAAAGAGGATTGCATCCGTTCGCCAAAGCGGTAATACAAACCATCCTGAAATCCAGTAGCAATCGCAATCGACTTGGGCGGGGCTGGAATAAGCGTCCACAAGACACCAAATACAAACACGATAAGCAGCGCCAATAATGCCAATAAAGCATATGGGTTGTAGCGGAGTCCTTGAATGCGGTTCATGATCGTGGGCGTTTTTTGGATTATGCCCTGCCTCTGAGGGCGTCTGCTATTTTCACGCTAAGATAGCAATTCACGAACCCATCCAATCAGAAGGTAGTCCATGAATACATCCCCTTTGCGCGTAGCCCTCGTAACCGGCGCCGGTAGCGGCATTGGCCGGGCTGCTGCAAAAGCCTTACTCGGCGGCGGCTACAAGGTAGTCATGACTGGACGCCGCCTCGATGCCCTGCAAAGCGCCATTCAGCTGATTAGCGGCAACGATAGTAATTGCCTAGCTGTTACCTGCGACGTGGGCAAGCCAGAGGAAGTAAAAAATCTCTTTAGCGCATTAAAAGCAAAATGGGGACGTATTGACGTTCTCTTTAATAATGCGGGTACTGGCGCTCCGGCTATTCCGATGGAAGAGCTCAGCTACGAGCAGTGGATGAATGCCGTCAACAGTAATTTATGCGGTACTTTTTTATGCTCGCAAGAAGCGATCCGCATGATGAAAGCGCAGGCTCCTCAAGGCGGTCGCATCATCAATAATGGATCGATTTCGGCGCACGCACCGCGCCCGATGACGGCGCCGTACACTGCGACAAAGCATGCCATTACCGGCTTAACAAAATCAATATCATTAGATGGTCGTCCATTTAATATCGCCTGCGGCCAAATCGATATTGGCAATGCTGCTACTGAGATGACTGAAAGAATGGCTGCTGGAATTATGCAAGCCGATGGCTCAATTAAGGTCGAGCCGCGCATGGATGTTGATCATGTTGGCCAGGCCGTACTGCACATGGCCCAGCTTCCACTGGAAAGCAATATTCAATTCATGACGATTATGGCAACCAATATGCCTTATGTCGGTCGAGGCTAATAGGCGCGTGGCTTGGACATCGCCTGCGACAGCACGATCACTGGAATCAGGCCTGCCAACACAATCGTAAGGGACGGCAAAGCGAGCTCCGATAACCGCTCATCTGCCGCCAATTGGTAGGTGGCCACCGCTAAGGTATCAAAGTTAAATGGTCGCAATAGCAAGGTCGCTGGTAATTCTTTCATCACGTCGACAAAAACAAAAAGACCAGCGGTCAGCAAACTGCGCTTGAGCAAAGGCAAATGAATTTGCGTCATGGTTTGCCATTGCGATGCCCCTAATAAAGCAGCCGTACCATCCATCGCTGGGGTAATGCGCGATAGTCCTGTCTCGACACTTTGTAAGCTGGAAGATAAAAAACGAATCAGGTAGGCATAAATTAATACCCATACCGTTGCCGACATAATCCATGCCGAGTCAATTAGACCAAGCAAAGAGAGGATGCCGACGGCCAATACCGCGCCGGGTAAAGCGTAGCCTAGGCCTAACAGGCGATTGACAGTACGCATCATGGCGCTCTTAGAAGCTCTAGCAAAGTAAGCCAGAAAAAGTGCGCACACAACTGAAATAAGCGCGGTCACACTCGCCAACCAGATGGAGTTGCCAAGCCAGGCGGTGTAACGCGCATCGATCGCAATGCCCTGCTCCCACTGCAATTGCAGCAAGCCCAATACTGGTAATACAAAAGAACATAAAATGGTAAGGCCGCAAATTGCAAAAGCAAATAATGCTTTTTTACCGCTTAATTTTTTTGCGATGGTTGCACGCGGCACGCTGCCCGATATGGCGTAACGAAGACGGGCCCGATTGTGCTGCTCAATGTAAAAAATAAGGAAGACGAAGGCTAATAAACCCAGTGAGAGTTGCACCGCAGCCAATCGATCGCCAAAGGAGAGCCATGCACGAAAAATCCCAGTAGCAAAGGTTTGTACGCCGAAATACGATACCGCACCGTAATCGGCCAAGACCTCCATTAAGGCGAGTGCCATGCCCGCAAAAATAGCAGGGCGTGCCATGGGTAGAACCAGTTTATAAAAAGCCTGAAAGCCACTATAGCCCAGGGTTTCAGCAACTTCAGCAAGGCGCCCACTGCGATCCAAAA
>CALRRC020000159.1:0-3601 GCA_943370515.1 Erythrobacter sanguineus
TACTGATTCCACATCTTTTAAACGACGGGGGTCGCTGTAGAACCAACGTACCACTTCTTTTGGATCTTCATAAGTTGAGGCTTGCTCTTCAATTTCTGCCTTGATTTGGTCGGGAGTGGCAACCAAATTTTGCTGTTTGACGAGGTCGCTGAGGATTAAGCCAAGGCGAACGCGCTTTTGGGCTTGCTCTGCAAACATCTCCCCTGGGATTGGGGCATCTTTGGCATTGGGAATGCCGCGCTGCATTAAATCTTGGCGCGCCATTTCAACTAAGCGCTCTTGCTCGCTGGCAATCAGTGACTTCGGCACATCGAGCTCACAGAGTTTTTCAAGTTGATCCATCACTTCATTCTTGAGCAAGGCAGTAGTGCGGCGCTTGACTTCGCGCTCTAAATTCTCACGCACTTCACTGCGCATCTTGGCAACGCCCTCGGTTACACCAAGTGAAAGAGCAAAGGCATCATTCACTTCGGGCATGTGGGGCCAATTAACCTGCTTCACCGTGATGGTGAACTCTGCTGTTTTACCAGCGACGTCTTTGCCGTGGTAATCATCGGGGAATTTCAACGGGAAGGTTTTGCTCTCGCCATTCTTCAGGCCCAGTGCGGCCGCCTCAAACTCAGGCAGCATGCGACCTTCACCCAATACAAACTCGAAGCCCTCGGCTTTGCCACCAGCAAACTCAACGCCGTCAATCTTTCCAACAAAGTCGATGGTAATTTGGTCGCCGCTCTGCGCTGCTAAATTGCTGCCACCATCACCATGGTCGCTGGCAACGCCGCGTGGATGGTAGTGCACTTGTTGCTTGCGCAGCACATCCAGCGCGCGATCAATTTCGGCATCACCAATCGTAGTGGTGTAGCGACTGACCGCTGCTTTACTCAGGTCGCCAATTTTGACTTCTGGCAAAACCTCGAAGAAAGCCTCAAATACAATCGGATCAGCGCCAATTTCACTTTTGGGTTCTAAGCGGGGCTGGCCTGCCAACAAAATGCCCTCTTTCTTGCTCAGTTCAAAGAAGAGTTCAGATGCTTTATCAAATTGCACCTCAAAATCCACTTGCATGCCGTATTGCTGCTCTACGATTTTTTGGGGCACCTTACCTGGACGAAAGCCCGACATTTTCATGGTCTTACCGACCTTTGCTAAACGAGCAGCGCGGGCTTTTGCTAAGTCAGCGCGTGGAATTTCCAAGGTCATCTTGCGGTCTAATTGACCTAAATTTTCTATCTGCAAAGCCATTCTCGTCTCTTCTGTAAAGATCAGGTTATGTGAAGCCCAAGCCAAGGTAAGCCTTGTGGTGCGAGGAGGGGGACTCGAACCCCCACACCATTTCTGGCGTCAGGACCTAAACCTGGTGCGTCTACCAATTTCGCCATCCTCGCGAATACCGCAGACAATACCCTGCTTAAACTTCACTCTAAAAGATGAATTCTACAATGATCAAGGGTTTAGGCTGGCTTAAAGCCGTATTTGAAGATCAGATGAGTCTGACTTAGCTCCGATAAACCAATGCAACGGCATGGACTGCAATGCCCTCACCCCGTCCTAGATGCCCTAATAACTCATTGGTTTTTGCTTTTAGATTGATTTGATTGACTGCGACACCCAAGTCGGCGGCGATATGGGCTCTCATCCCAGGTAAAAAACTGGCCAGTTTAGGTTGTTGGCAAATGATGGTGGCGTCAATGTTGCCAACCAAGTAGCCAGCCTCTGTAACGCACTCCAGGGCTCGCCTTAGCAAGATACGGCTATCCATGTTTTTAAATTGAGGGTCGTTATCCGGAAATAGCTGTCCAATATCATTGAGGCCCGCAGCCCCCAATAAAGCATCCGTCAGTGCATGCAGCAGCGCATCGGCATCGGAATGACCCAGCAATCCTTTTCCGTAGGGGACCCTGACCCCGCCCAAAATCAGCGGGCGACCCTCGACTAAGGCATGGACGTCATAGCCTTGGCCAATGCGAAATGGTGGCGCGTTCCGTTCTGTATTGTTTCCTGAAGCCATTCCGTCCCCTGCTTTCATCGAATGTGAGGCATCCTATTTACGTAATACTAGGTCCATCAGGTCCCAGTCTGCTTGTTGCGTAACCTTAAAGTTGCGTGTTGAGCCCTTGATTAATATGGGTTTTCCGCCTAAACGTTCGACCGCGCTAGCCTCATCGGTCACTTCTGCGCGATCGGATACCGCGCTCTCTAGCGCGGCGTATAAGTCTGCAAGCCGAAACATTTGAGGGGTTTGCGCCTGCCAAAGGGCATCCCGCGAAATCGTGCCCTCAATCCACTCGCCGCTTGCTTCAGCGCGTTTTAGGGTGTCTGCCACGGGCATCGCCAAGATGCCACCATGCAATGGGTTTCCAGAATCCGCATCCAATACACCATGAATTAAATCTTGAATGGCTCCATATGTAATGCCCGGCCTAGCTGCATCGTGCACCAAAATCCAATCCTCGCCCGGAAGGTCTGCTTCTAGCATTGCCCGCAGGGTATTTAGAACCGTTTCTTGGCGAGTTGCGCCGCCGGTCGGCAAAAAGTAGTTGGGTTTGGTATTGAGTAATGCGCTGTTGCTCTCTTGAAACGCAGTGAAATCACCGGATGCATGCATGCTGGGACTGACTCCAACCCAAATCGACTCAATCTCGGGTGTTGCAATCAGGGCCTCCAACGCAAATGCCAACATGGGTTTGCCCGCGAGGATTCGAAGCTGCTTGGGAACCGCGCCGCCCAAACGAGACCCCGTGCCCGCAGTCGGCAAAATCGCATGGCATGAAGAAAGAATATCGCGCATGTCTGATTCTATAATGAGGCCAGATGTCGGATGGAACAAATCAAGCGCCCCCCATACCTGCTCCGCGGGCTGGGCAGCGCTTTACCTTTTCCGGCCTGGTTGGCTCTGCTGATGCAGCCATGATTGCCCAATCTGCTCTTCGGCACCGGGCTGATTTTTCCGTCATGGTGGTGTTTTGCGCTCAAGCACAAGAAGCGCAGCGCCTCTTAGAAGAAATTCCTGCTTTTGCCCCGCAATTAAAAACACGACTTTTACCTGATTGGGAGATTCTTCCCTACGACCATTTTTCGCCCCATCAGGATTTGGTCTCTGAGCGCCTCGCCACCCTGTATGAAATGCTGGCGGGAACCTGTGACATTGTCTTGGTGCCAGTTACTACAGCACTGCAACGCCTTGGTCCACCGGAATTTTTATCCGGCCATACCTTTTTCTTTAGGCAAGGTGATCGCTTAAACGAAAGCGCGCTACGCCTGCAGTTGCAGCAAGCGGGCTACGACCCGGTCAGCGCTGTGATGCGGCCTGGCGAATACAGTGTGCGCGGCGGGCTGATTGATTTATTCCCTATGGGATCCGCTCTGCCGTATCGATTGGACTTGTTCGGCGATGAAATTGAGCAAGTGCGCGCCTTTGATCCCGATACACAACGCAGTTTGTACCCCGTTAAAGAAATTCGCTTATTGCCAGGCCATGAGTTTCCTTTTGATGATGCAGCGCGCACTGCGTTTCGCAATCGCTGGCGTGAAGTATTTGAAGGTGACCCAACGCGTTGCTCCATTTATAAAGACGCCAACTTAGGCATTCCAAGTGCGGGTA